>CAYVOU010000188.1:0-4716 GCA_964453295.1 uncultured Gammaproteobacteria bacterium | reverse complement strand
AGCGGCTGATAGCGAGGCGCTGATCGCACTCTACCGCCGCATGGAATTCAAGACCTGGCTCAACGAGTTGCTCTCGGACAAGGCCGGCGACGACGCCGCCGAGGCGGAGGGGCGCGCGCCCGTTGCCGCCGCGGCAAGCGAGGCAGACTATGAATGCGTGCTCGACGAGGCGGCGCTCGAGCGCTGGCTCGGCGTGTTGGAAAATGCCGGGTTGTTCGCTTTCGACACCGAGACCACCAGCCTTGACTACATGCGGGCGGAAATCGTCGGCGTGTCCTTTGCCGTCGAACCCGGCCATGCCGCCTACCTGCCGCTCGCCCATGACTATGCCGGCGCGCCCGACCAACTGCCGCGGGACCGGGTGCTTGCCCGCCTGAAACCGCTGCTCGAGGATCCGCAGCGGCCCAAACTCGGACACCACCTGAAGTACGATCGCAACGTGCTGGCCAACTACGGCATCGATCTGAACGGCATACGTCACGATTCCATGCTGGAATCCTATGTGTTGGACAGCACCGCCAGCCGCCACGACCTCGACTCGCTGGCGCTCAAGTACCTGGGCCACCGGACCATCCATTTCGAGGACGTCGCGGGCAAGGGCGCGGCGCAGCTGCGGTTCAACCAAGTGCCGGTCGAACAGGCGGTGCCTTACGCCGCCGAGGACGCCGACGTCACACTCAAACTGCACCACGAATTTTGGCCGCGGCTGCAGGGGGAGGACGGCCTGCGCCGACTCTACGAGGAGATCGAGATCCCGCTGGTGACGGTGCTGTCGCGGATGGAGCGCACCGGCGTGTGCATCGATGCGGCGATGCTCGCCGAGCAGAGTGCCGCGCTCGCGCACCGCATGGGCGAGATCGAAGCCGCCGCGCACGAGGCGGCCGGCCAGCCTTTCAACCTGGGTTCGCCGAAACAGATACGGTTCATCCTTTTCGAAAAGCTCGGCATCGAACCGATTGAAAAGACGCCCACCGGCCAGCCGTCCACCGCCGAGTCGGTCCTGCAGGAGCTGGCCCACGGCTACGAGCTGCCGGCGCTCATCCTGGAGCACCGCTCGCTCAGCAAGCTGAAATCCACGTATACCGACACCCTGCCGCAACAGATCTGCGCGCGGACCGGCCGGATTCACACCAGCTATCACCAGGCGGTGGCCGCAACCGGCCGGCTGTCGTCCTCCGATCCCAACCTGCAGAACATTCCGATCCGCACCGCCGAGGGACGGCGCGTGCGCCAGGCCTTCGTGGCGCCGCCAGGTTACCGCCTGGTCGCCGCCGACTATTCGCAAATCGAACTGCGCATCATGGCCGACCTCTCCCGCGACGAAGGGCTGATTGCCGCCTTTGCCCGCGGCGAGGACATCCACCGCGCCACCGCCGCCGAGGTCTTCGGCCTGGCGCCTGAGGCGGTCGCCGGCGAACAAAGACGCGCCGCCAAGGCCATCAATTTCGGCCTCATCTACGGCATGTCGGCGTTCGGCCTGGCACGCCAGCTCGGCATCGATCGCGGTGCCGCCCAGGAATACGTCAACCGTTATTTCGCCCGTTACCCCGGTGTCAAGGCGTTCATGGACCGCACCCGCGCCGAGGCGCGCGAGCTGGGCTACGTCGAAACCCTGTTCAGGCGGCGGCTCTACCTGCCGGACATCAATGCCCGCAATGCCCAGCGCCGCCAGTACGCCGAACGTACCGCCATCAACGCCCCGATGCAGGGCACCGCCGCGGATATCATCAAGCGGGCGATGATCGCCGTCGACCGCTGGCTGACCGACAGCGCAATCGATGCCCGCATGATCATGCAGGTCCACGATGAACTGGTGCTGGAAGTGGCTGAAAACTGCGTCGAAGAGGTGAGCGAAGTCACCCGCCGGCTCATGAGCGAGGCCGCATCCCTCGCCGTGCCGCTGGTGGTCGACCTGGGAGTGGGCGGCAACTGGGATGAGGCGCACTGAGGCGGAGCAGGTCTCGCCCGGGCGGCGGATGTTCGCGGAAAAGCCGGAACTTGACTGGGACGGGAAAAAAGTGGAGGCTTCCGCTCTAATTAGAATGTTTTTTGCCAAACCGTACGACGCAGCCTGTGCTAACATTATTTTTAGTCAGCATTTAAGCATCCCCGCCCCCGTTATCAAGAATCACGCATAGGCATTCGCCCTCCTCAAGGTGACTGGAAGTCTGCATGCTGCTCATCCCAGCTATTGATATCAAGGATGGAAAATGCGTTCGTCTGCGCCAGGGGCGCATGCAGGACGACACCATCTACTCCGAGGATCCGCTCGCCATGGCGGCGCGCTGGGTCGAGGCCGGCGCCAGGCGGCTGCATATCGTCGACCTGAACGGCGCCACCAAGGGAAGGCCGGTCAACGCCGAAGTCATCCATCGGATCTGCGAGCAATATCCGAATATCCCCATCCAGGTGGGCGGCGGCATCCGCGACGAAGACACGATCCAGCAATACCTCGACGCCGGCGCCAGCTACGTCATCATCGGCACCAAGGCGGTGACCGCGCCGCACTTCGTCGCCGACGTGTGCATGGAGTTCCCGAGCCACATCATCGTGGGCCTGGACGTGAAGGACAACCGCGTGGCAATCGAGGGCTGGTCCAAGCTTTCCCGGCACGACGCGGTCGACCTGGCGCAGAAATTCGAGGAAGACGGCGTTGCCGCCATCGTCTTCACCGACATCAGCCGCGACGGCATGCTCAACGGCGTCAATCTGGACGCCACGGTCGCTTTTGCGCGCGAGCTTGCCATCCCGGTCATCGCCTCGGGAGGCGTCACCAATCTCGACGACATACGCGCGCTGTGCGCCGTGGAGTCGGAAGGCATCCCCGCCGCGATCACCGGCCGTGCCATCTACGAGGGCAGCCTGGACTTCGCCGAAGCCCAGAAGCTGGCCGATCAACTCCGTCCCGCAGACGGCGGCTGAGCATGAGCCCGTCCTCGGCAACCTGCAGGCGAACCGAGGCCGCAGGCAAGCCGGCCATGCCGGCCCGCCGGCACGCCTGAGATTTTTCACGCCCATGGGACTCGCCCGACGGATCATCCCCTGTCTCGACGTCGACGCCGGCCGCGTGGTCAAGGGCGTGAAATTCGTCGACATTCGTGACGCCGGCGACCCGGTTGAGATCGCACGCCGTTACGACGAGCAGGGCGCCGACGAAATCACCTTTCTCGACATCACCGCCAGCAGCGACGACCGTGACACCATGGTCTACGTCGTCGAAGACGTTGCCTCGCAGGTATTCATTCCGCTCACGGTCGGCGGCGGCATACGCAGCATGAACGACATTCGCCGCATGTTGAATGCTGGCGCCGACAAGGTCAGCATCAACACCGCCGCCGTGGCCAGGCCCGAGTTCGTCGCCGAGGCGTCTTCGCGTTTCGGGGCCCAATGCATCGTGGTCGCCATCGACGCCCGCCGGGTCGCCGACGCCGGTGGTGCGCCGCGCTGGGAGGTGTTCACCCACGGCGGCCGCCGGCCAACGGGGATCGATGCGGTGGAATGGGCGGTCAGGATGAACCGCCTGGGCGCCGGCGAGATCCTGCTCACCAGCATGGATCGGGACGGCACCCGCGACGGTTTCGACCTGGCGCTGACCCGAGCCATCAGCGACGCCGTGTCGGTGCCGGTCTTTGCCTCCGGCGGCGTCGGCAACCTGCAGCACGTGGTCGACGGCGTCACGCAGGGACGGGCCGACGCCGTCCTGGCCGCCAGCATCTTCCATTTCGGCGAGTACACCGTGGGGCAGGCCAAGGCCTGCATGGCCGCCGCCGGCATCGAAGTCAGGCGCTAGCAGCATGGCTTCCGGTCGCCCGGCGGAGCCCGTTTGGCGGCCACGGAATCGACGTCCTGCGGCGACGCGCCCGATTGATGGAATTTTACGGTAGGATCCACCGTCAAACCGGTGCAGACAGGCTTAAGCTCCAGGACTTCCCCACCAGATCCCCAACCTTCACGCGATCAAAACCATGCAGTGGCTGGATGAAATCAAATGGAACGGCGACGGCCTCGTACCTGCGATCGCCCAGGAGGCTGAAAGCGGCAAGGTGCTGATGGTCGCCTGGATGAACCGCGAGGCGCTGGCGCTCACGGTCGCCGAGGGCCGCGCGGTGTATTGGTCGCGCTCGCGCCAGAAGATCTGGCGCAAGGGCGAGGAGTCCGGCCACGTCCAGACCCTCAAGGAGATTCGCCTGGACTGCGACAACGATGTTATCCTGCTGACTGTCATACAAAAGGGCGGCATCGCCTGCCATACCGGCCGGCCCAGTTGCTTCTTCCGGTGCCTGCAGGATGGGCGCTGGGTCATTGTGGATCCGGTTCCCGCCGCCGAGTCGCGGCCCCCTCATCCCCAACATCATTAGCGAGGAACAACGGCATGAGGATGTCCAAGTTTTTCTACTGGATGCTGCTGGTGCTCTCCGTTTTCGCCATGCAAATCCACGCCACGCGCGCCGCCGAGGCCGAGAAGGAGGCGGTGCGGGTCAAGGACGCCCGCGAAGTCATGGAAGAAATCATGCAGATCCCTGAAAACGCCATCCCGCCCTCGTTGCTCGCCAATGCCCAGGCGATCGCCATCATCCCCAATGTCATCAAGGCAGGCTTCATTGTCGGCGGCCGCTTCGGGCAGGGTGTGGTGATGGTGCGTGACCAGAAGACTCACGTCTGGAGTGACCCGGTGTTCCTGACCCTGGCCGGTGGCAGCGTCGGCTGGCAAATAGG
>CAYVOU010000187.1:0-4728 GCA_964453295.1 uncultured Gammaproteobacteria bacterium | reverse complement strand
TAAATTCCGATAGTTGCCATCTATCAGATCATGCGTCTGGCGGTCACGCCGCCAGACGTTGACACGTCAACACCGTTGAACTATGCTGCATAGCAGTATGTTGCAGCGCAACATACCGAGTCCATTAACCACGGTGTTGACTGAACGAGGAGCCGCAAAAATGACTATGCAGAACCAGATGGTCAGCTTTTATTCCGAAATTTTAGGTCTTTACAGCAGCGCAATCGAACTGCAGTTGCGTACCGGAAAGATCATGTCGAACGCCCTTGAGCGCGCCGCGCGCGAACACATGGCGTTCATGCAGACATCCCTGGGCCAGATGACACCGGTGACCAAGGCGGATCAACCCAAGGATTTCATCGCGGCACAGTCGGCCATGCTCCAGGGCGTGCGCGACCAATTCGCCACGACGACCAAAAACCTGATGAAGATCCAGCAGGATACAGGTGCCGAAATCAAGGCGCTGGTCAACGAGGGCGTGGAAAAGTTCTCGCCGGAGGCTGTCAGCAAGCGCCTCTCCAAGGCGGCCTGAGGCCGCCTTCGTTCCCGCACCGCGCAGTTGCGTGCGGTGCGGTCGCCCCCGGCTGCATCCCGATGACATACCAGGAACAGCTCAGCCTTATCGCCCTGCTGGAACACCGTTTCGGAGACGGGTCGCTTTACCTGCGAAACGAGAACGACCGCCGGCTGCTAAAGCGGGCGGTCGGACTGGGGCTGGTCAGCGTGGAAGGCTACCTGACCGTTGCCGGCAAGCGGTTCGTTCAGACCGGCAGCATCGACGAGGTACCGCCTGCTGTCGAGGCCAAGCCAATAGGCTACGAACCGCCGGACGTCCTCTGACCGCCGCGGCCCGTGCCGGTCATGCCGCCGGTGATCACCCCATAGGCCTTGGGCCTGGCGCCCAGCACCACGATCGTCTTGCCATGCGTGGTGATGAGGTGGCTTGTCTCCATTTCTTTCAGCACCCGCCCAACCATTTCGCGCGAGCAGCCGACGATCCGACCCAGTTCCTGACGGGTGATGCGCAACTGCATGCCGTCCGGGTGCGTCATGGCGTCCGGTTCGTTGCATAGGTCAATCAGCGCGCGCGCAACCCGTCCCGACACGTCCATGAAAGCCAGGTTACTGAGCTTGCGGTTGGTCATCCGGAGGCGGCTGGCGAGCTGCGAGCTCATGGCAACCAACAGCTCCGGAAAGACCTCCGGCAGCGATCGCAGCTTCGCATAACCGATCTGGGCGACATCGCAGCGTGTCTTGGCGCGGACAACGGCGGTTCGGCCGATATCGCTGTTGAACAGCCCGATCTCGCCGAAGAAGTCGCCCGGATGCAGGTAGGCCATGACAATCTCATGGCCATTTTCGTCTTCCAGGAGCACGGTGACTGAGCCGCCGACCAGATAGAACAAGTCACCGGTCGGGCTGCCTTGGCGAATGATTGTGGACTTCGCGGGAAATTTGCGGCGGTGGCAATGCGGCAGCAGCCTTTGCACCAATTCGTTGCCGACGATGTCCTTCGTCACCATCCGATTCATAACTCTGCCTCCGTACAGACCTTGAAATGCAGGGCACCATCGCAACGTGCTGTCAGGCCCTTGCTGGCATCACAGTAAGCCGCCCCCCGGATCCGACGGCTTTCTACGCTGCCTTCCCAAGTTTGGCACGCCCCCCGCAGCAACATATCATGTAACGGAACGGCTTTGCCGTCCACTCTTGACACTGCGGGGCGACGCCGGCAAATCCCGGATTTCGGACGCGGTAGGCTTAGCCGTCGGCGGTGGCGCTGTCGCCCGTCGGCTGTATCCATACCGTACGCTGAGGGAACGGGATCTCGATGCCGGCCTTGCGGAAATCGTTGACGATCTGTTTGCGGATCTCGCTGGGCACCACCACCCTGTCGTCCAGGTCACCGAGATAAATTCGCAGCTCGAATTCGAGCGCGTTGTCGCCGAAATTCTGCAGCAGCACCAGAGGTTCCGGCTCGTTTAGCACCCGCGGATGGGCTTTCGCGCATTGCAACAGCAGCGCTTCCACTTGATCGATGTCGGACGAATAGCCGACGCCGACCGGCATCTCCACCCGATAGGTACGATCGAGGTGGGTCAGGTTGAACAGTATGCTCTGCAACAGTTCGGCATTGGGGACGATGACCGACGCACGCTGATAGGTCTCGATTTCGGTGGAGCGGACTTTGATACGCTTGACGATGCCTTCCATGTCGTGCACGCGAATGGTGTCGCCGATCTTGACCGGTCGTTCGATCAGCAAAATGATCCCCGAGACGAAATTGTTGACGATATTCTGCAGACCGAAGCCAATCCCGACCGACAGGGCGCCGGCCACGACCGCGAGGCCGGTAAGGCTGATCCCGAGCACAGAAATCGCCGCAAGCATGGCGATCGCGACACCCACGTAGCCGACGCCCGAGGAGATCGCGGTGCGCAGGCCGATATCCATGCGCGTGTTCGGCAGCAGTCGATATTCGAGAAACTTCTGGAACAGGCGCGTCACCAGGATCACGCCGGCGAACACGCCGATGGCCAGAAGCAGGTCGGCGAACGAAAAATGGTAGGAACCGATGTTGAAGCCCTGAAACAGGCTTCCGACCCAGTCACTCACGTCCTGAGGAGGAATGCCCCAGATGATCAGCCCGGTTACCAGTGCGGACAGCACGAGGACGATGTCGATGCCGACCAGGATCCAGGAGTGGATCAGACGGCTTCCCTGATCGGTCAGCGCCAGCGCCATCTTCACCGTCTGGGCCTTGGCGCCCCGCGCCGACAACAGCCGCCAGAACGCTTCGCGGCTCAGGAAACGAAGCGCCACCATGGCCCCTGCCATCAGCAGCGTAAGGATCGTGTTGCCAAGCAGGTAATTCGACAACGCGACGTAGCCGAGCAGCACCGCGCCCAGGCCGGCCGCCGTGACCACGCCTATCAGCAACCGAAGGTAAGTGGAGATCGCGGCGACACCGGCTTTGGGAAGCTCCTCGTACCATTCCGCGCCACTCTGGATTTCCCAAAGCTTGGTGCCGAGCAGGGAGAACAGGATCACCGCAATCGGCAGATTGATCAGCAGGGTATGCAGTGAGCGGATTGCGTCGGGTTCCACCACTTGGCGAAAAAACGAATGAATGGCGATGGCCACCGCGACCACCGCGACCAGGACGTGCAGGCGCCGTCCGATCTTGGCGGAAGCGTTTTCGCTTACCGGCGCGATGCGCCAGTTCGGAAGGTTGGGCGAGAACGCCGCCCGCACCAACGCGCCCACCAGCAGATAGAACACGATGGCGAAAAGCAGGCCGTGCGGCGGCTTCACCGAGGCATCGATTACGGAGCCGGCCAACAACCACCAGGTCGCCGCCAGCAGGACCACCATCACCAGCACCGGCACCAGGCCACGGGCGACGCCGTCGATGACAGCTGCCACCAAGCGACGGCTATAGCTCGGATTGGCGATCCCCGGATCGCGGCCGTACCGCTTATGGATGCTGTTGCGGAGCAGCCTGCCTAGCAGTATTGCCAGGAAGGTCCCGACCAGGACTAGCGGCAGTACCACGAAATTGGATTTACCTTCACCCACCACGGCCTTGGCGTGGATTTGCTGCAGCAACGACAACAGGCTTCGGCCTGCCTCAAACCAGGTGGACGAATATACCGGGGGAGGCATCTGTACCAGCAGTTTGTTGGTACGCAACTCGAATTGCGCGGCGGATATCGCCTTCACCAGCGTGTCGCTGCGCTGGGTGTATAGGTCACATTGCTTGACCTGCCCGGTGAGCTCCGCAAGCGAGTCGTTCAGCTGCTTGCGGATCTTTTTGACGTCGGGCGCCTCTTCCGGCGCCCCGGCGGCCGGGACGGGTCCGAGGGCGTCGAGCTTCGCATGGACGTCGTCGACTTTTCGTTGTGCGGCGCGTCCCTGTTCCTGTGCCTGGGTGCGCACTTCGATGACTTCAGCCCGCAGCGAATCCGCCTTGCCCTGCTGTACGGCGGTCTGCAACCGGCCTTCAGCCCGCTTCAGCGTCCGATCCCAGCCTGTGGTCAGCTTTCGGAAGTCGACATCGCCGGTCTGCGCCCACGTCACCACGGCAAACAGGCTCAGAAGAAGCAGAGGCAGCCAACGCGGCAGGGCTGATCGTGGGTCGCGAGAACGGGGGGGCATTCGCATGCGACTGGATTATAGGGCCTGCCATCGCACCGACATAGTGATGCCCCGGGATCGAGCCGCGACGGTGCCCGAGGACTCATCCCGATCACTGTCCGCCGGCAATTTTCCTGCTAGACTTCCGGCCGGTTTAAGCCACCTGCCAAAATCGCCGTCAACACCAGCCCATGTCCGCCTATACCGCCGCGCACCGAGGATCGATTTTTGTCGAGGACGCCACGGTGCTTTCACATCAGCATCTTGCGGCCAATCAGCATGTCTTGCGGCTACAGGCGCCCAGACTGGCCGCCGGTGCAAGGCCCGGCAGCTTCGTGCACCTGCAGTGTGACGCGTCATTGCCCATGCGAAGGCCCATGTCGCTCATGCGGGTCGAAGCTGACACCGGCTGGGTTGATATTCTGTACAAGGTTCACGGCCACGGCACCGACCTGCTGGCGCGCAGGCAACCCGGCGAAACGCTGAGTGTCATCGGCCCCATCGGGCAGCCGTTTAAACTCAAGGGCTACCGGCGTCGACCATTGCTCATGGGGGGTGGTGTGGGCATTCCGCCGATGCTGTTTCTGGCCG
>CAYVOU010000186.1:0-4752 GCA_964453295.1 uncultured Gammaproteobacteria bacterium | reverse complement strand
ATGCGCATCCAGCTGTTCGGCGGATCTGAGTGGATTTCTCACGGGATCCGCTGCCAGTTCGATTGGCAACGTTCCTGCGGAAGCCGGTCTGGTCTACAAAATCTACGACACGGACCCGGTTAGCGGTGCGGCCGGCTTCAAGTTATCCGGTACGTCCATTCCCCTATTCTGATCTGCCTCGCCCTGTCCGGCGGCGTTTCTGTCGAGCCCCGGCAAACACGTAGCGGACAAGTTCGGGTCATGACTCAGAAGGTGGTTGGGCCGCTTCATCAGGGGCGCGACCGGCGATCGCCATGAAGGCCGCCAAGTGATCGGTATTTGGTGGTTGCCATTGGAAGTGGCGGCACGTCAATCGCTGAAATGGGCGCATAGGGATTGATCGCCCGGGCCACGACGATGGGCGTTCCGTGCCCGGTGAGTTCACGACTCATGAGCAAATGTCCGATGCGCGTTTCGAAGTCGATATTGAGACAGACGCTGCACTGGAATTCGGCGTTGTCGGACTGCCCAGTGGCGGCAAGCTCCGAATCAATAGTGGACGCTCCATCGCAGTTTCGTCACGCTGATGCGTGATCGCGAGCCTACCCGGGCGCTATATTTCCCAATTGGCGGTCAATCCGTGGACGGTAAGCTTGCCGATGCGCACAGCATTCGCGGGCGGTTGTTTTACATTCCGCGCATAGACGACCCGGGGAAATCACGGACAGCAGCGGCACGGCGTCTCCTTGGTGAGAATTTCCGCTTGTCTTCCGGCGCAGGGGCGGCCTTCCATGAAAACCGCGGCGCAGCTCATAACCGATGAAGACTGCTGAAGTCATTATTGGCGGTGCGTCAACGTTGGTGTAAAGGGCCTCTGGATTTAATCGGTCGACAGGCACCGGTAAGCCAACCGGGCAGTGGATTGACGCTTTGGTCGCTGCCGCCGCGGCGTCAATATTAGGAGGAACGACAATGCGCCTGTTGCTCTTGGCTTTTCTGATCCTCACGGCACTCCCCGCGATGGGGGCCGAAGTTGCGGGCAAGGTCTTGCTGAGCATCGGCACGACCGCGGCATTCGACGCACAGGGTCGGTCGCGGAGTCTCAGCCGGGGAGCGCCCGTTTACTCCGGTGACACCGTCGCAACCACGGATGGCCGCTTGCAGATCCGGTTCCGGGACGGCGCCATGCTGTCGCTTTCAAAGAACACGCGCTTCCGGGTCGACAGCTACCACTACAGCGGCAAGTCCGACAGCAGCGAGAAAAGCTGGTTCAGTCTGCTGAAAGGCGGCATACGCAGCATCAGCGGCGCCATAGGCAAGATTAGGCACAAGGCTTACCGCGTATCCACCGTCGTCGCCACCATCGGCATACGCGGTACGGTGTACAAAGCCCAGCTCTGCGAGGGCGATTGCGCACCAAAAAACGGCAAGGCGCGCCCGGACGGTCTTTACCTGGACACGTCCGCCGGCACGGTGGTGCTCAGCAACAATGCCGGCAGTCTGGACGTGCCGGCGGGCAAGTCCGCCTACGTCGCGGATATCAATACGCTGCCGGTGCTGCAGGCGCCCACGGACGCAACGAGCATGCTGCCGGTACCGGAAGCGGCGCCGACCTACCGGGCCGGCGAACAACAGGAGGGACATCACGTCGAGCCGATGCAGTCCGAACCGATGCCGCCTGCACACTCACCCCCCCCGGGGCAGAGCCCCTATGTGCCATAGAAACGTCTGAGAACTCAGGCGACGAAGCGGCGGGCGTTCTGGAAAAGCTTGAACCACGGGCCTTCGCCCGCATGCCAGTCTGGCGGTAGCCAGGAATACTGCTTGCTGAGAAACACCCGTTCCGGATGCGGCATCAGTATGGTCACGCGTCCGCCGGCGCCGGCCAGGCCGGTGATGCCGAGCCGCGATCCGTTGGGATTGTAGGGATAGCCGGCGGCGGGCGCGCCGTGATTGTCGACGTATCTGAGGCAGACGGTACCTTCCCGGACTGCCTGGTCCGCGTCCGCATCGGACGCGAACTGCGCCCGACCCTCGCCATGCGCCACCACCACCGGCAGCCGCGATCCGGCCATCTCGCGGAACAGGACGGAATCGGACTCGAGGACTTCCACCATGACCAGCCGCGCCTCGAATTGTTCCGAGCGGTTGCGCAGGAAGCTTGGCCAGTGCGCCGTTCCCGGTATCAGGTCTTTCAGGTGCGAGAGCATCTGGCAGCCGTTGCACACGCCCAGGGCGAAGCTGTCGGCGCGGTGGAAGAACTCGCCGAACTGGTCGCGGGCGCGGTCGTTGTAGAGAATCGATTTGGCCCAGCCGCCGCCGGCACCCAGCACGTCGCCATAGGAAAAGCCGCCGCAGGCGGCCAGTCCCTTGAAGTCCTTCAAGTCGATCCGGCCGGCGAGGATGTCGCTCATGTGCACGTCGACCGCGTCGAAGCCGGCGAGATCGAAGGCGGCCGCCATTTCCACCTGACCGTTGACGCCCTGTTCGCGGAGGATGGCGACGCGCGGTCGTGCGGTGCCGGTCACTGACGGTGGCGCCTCCATGGAAAACGTCGCGCGTACCGTCAGCCCCGGATCGGCGCTATCGAGCAGGGTGTCGAACTCCTCCCGGGCGCAGGCCGGGTTGTCGCGCAGGGCGCGCATGTGAAAGCTGGTCTCCGACCATAGCCGTTGCAGCACCTGCAGCGTGTCGCGAAACACGCCGGTGCCATGATGGTCAATCTCCAACAGGTGATTCGAATTAGGGCTGCCGATGCGGTGCGTGCAATCGCCCAGACCGGCCCGGTTGAACTGCTCCAGGACGTCCGCCGTATGCTCGCGCCTGACCTGTACCACGGCGCCCAGTTCCTCGCTAAACAATGCGGCCACGGGATCGTCACCCAGGGCCTCGAGATCGACGGTGACGCCACTGCGCCCGGCAAAGGCCATCTCGCACAGGGTCACGAACAGGCCGCCGTCGGAACGATCGTGATAGGCGAGCAGCGTACCGGCTTCGTTGAGGACCTGGACCGTCTCGAAGAACCGCTTCAGGTCCTCGGGAGTGTCAAGGTCGGCGGGCACGTCGCCGGTCTGGCCGAAGACCTGTGCCAGGCAGGAGCCGCCCAGGCGGTTGCGGCCGCGGCCGAGATCGATCAGCAACAGCTCGGTCCCGCCGCAGTCGCCGCGCAGCTGCGGCGTCAAGGATTGCCGCACGTCGGCAACGGGCGCAAAAGCGGAAATGATGAGCGACATCGGCGAAGTGACGCCGTGCTCGCCCTTGTCGTCGCGCCACACGGTGCGCATCGACAGCGAGTCCTTGCCGACCGGGATGGCCAGGCCGAGCATCGGGCACAGCTCCATGGCGACGCTGCGCACCGTATCGAACAGGGCCATGTCCTCGTCGGACTGGCCACAGGCCGCCATCCAGTTCGCCGACAGCACCACGTCCGACAGCTTGAGGATGCGCGCCGCGGCAATATTGGTCACGGCCTCGCCGACCGCCAGCCGGCCGGAGGCCGGTGCGTCCACGACGGCGACAGGCGTTCTCTCGCCGACGGCCATGGCTTCGCCGCAATAATCCCGGTAGGAACTGGCCGTCACGGCACAATCCGCGACGGGTACCTGCCAGGGGCCGACCATCTGGTCGCGGGCGACGAGGCCGGAGACGCTGCGGTCGCCGATGGTGATGAGGAAGCCCTTGTCGGCCACGGTCGGCAGCCGCAGGATGCGCCTGGCCGCTTCCGCGATTTCGACGCTGCCGCAGTCCAGTGGCGGCTGCCCGGCGGTTCGGTGCGCCGCCTGCCGCGTCATGCGAGGCGGCTTGCCGAGCAGCACCTCCAGCGGCATGTCGATGGGCCGGTTGTCGAACAGGCGGTCGTTGAGGACAAGCTGCGCCTGTGCCGTGGCCGTGCCGATGACGGCGTAGGGACAGCGCTCACGGTCGCAAAGGCCTTTGAAGCGCGCCAATTCGGACGGCGCGATTGCAAGCACGTAGCGTTCCTGGGCCTCGTTGCACCAGATCCCCACCGGCGCCATGCCCGGCTCGTCGTTCGGCACTTCGCGCAGTTCCAGCAAGCCGCCCACGCCGCCGCCGTGCAGCAGTTCGGGGACGGCATTGGACAGCCCGCCGGCGCCGACATCGTGGATCGACAGAATGGGGTTGTCCGCGCCCAGTGCCCAGCAGCGATCGATGACTTCCTGGCAGCGGCGCTGCATTTCGGGGTTGTCGCGCTGCACCGAGGCGAAATCCAGCTTCTCCTCGCTGCTGCCGCTGGCCATGGAGGAGGCGGCGCCGCCGCCGAGACCGATCAGCATCGCCGGTCCGCCGAGGACGATGACCAGCGCCGCCTCGGGAATGGCCTGTTTGTCGATGTGCATTTCGCGGATATTGCCGATGCCGCCTGCCAGCATGATCGGCTTGTGATAGCCGCGCACGCGTGATTCGCCACCGCTGTTGACGGCCTGCTCGTAGGTGCGGAAATAGCCGTTCAGCGCCGGCCGGCCGAACTCGTTGTTGAAGGCGGCGGCGCCTATCGGCCCTTCGGTCATGATCGAGAGTGCCGAGGCCATGCGCGCGGGGCGGCCGAGATCGGCCTCCCAAGGTTGTTCGAAGCCGGGAATTCGCAGGTTGGACACGGAAAACCCGGTGAGGCCCGCCTTGGGCTTGGCGCCGCGCCCGGTGGCGCCCTCGTCGCGGATCTCACCGCCGGCGCCGGTGGCGGCGCCCGGATGCGGCGATATGCCGGTGGGATGAGTATGGGTTTCCACCTTCATGACGATGTGCACGTCCTCG
>CAYVOU010000185.1:0-4762 GCA_964453295.1 uncultured Gammaproteobacteria bacterium | reverse complement strand
CATCGATGCCGATCGTCTCGCCGGTCATTGACGCCGCCTGATCGCTGACGAGAAAGGCCGCCAACGCGCCGACCTCCTCGATGGTGGTCAGGCGACGCAGCGGCGCCCGCCTTGCCGCCTCCTCAGACAACCTGTCGAATTCCGCAATGCCGGATGCCGCGCGCGTGGGAACCGGCCCGGGCGACAGCGCCAACGCCCGGATGCCGGCCGGACCCAGTTCCGCGGCCAGATAACGCGTCGTGGACTCCAGCGCCGCCTTGACCGGACCCATCAGACCGTAATTCGGCACGACCTTTTCCGCACCGAGGTAACTCATGGTCAGCAGCGTGCCGCCCTTGTCCATGAGCGGCTCGGCATGCCGGGCCAGGCGGATGAACGAGTGGCAGGATATGTCCATGGCACGCGCGAATCCCTCGCGCGAACAGTCGACGATGCGCCCGTGCAGGTCGGCCTTGGGTGCGTAGGCGACGGAATGCACCACGAAATCCAACCGGCCCCAGGCGGCCGCGATGCCTTCGAACAACTGCTCCATCTGGGCGTCGGCCTCGACGTCCAGCGGCAGGATGAGTTCCGCGCCTACGGACTCGGCAAGCGGCCGAACATGCGGCTCGGCCTTGGCATTGAGGTAGGTCATCGCCAGGCGGGCGCCGGCCGCGTGCATGGCGCCAGCGCAGCCCCAGGCGATACTGCGCTCGTTGGCGACGCCGACGATCAGCCCCTGTTTCCCTTTAAGATCGAATATGGCTGTCAACCCGTCGCTCCTGCACCGCACTTCGACCGCGTTGCCATCGCCCTACGGCCCACGTAACGCACAGCCATTCGTCGCCTGTTACGCGGCGCCCTATGACGCGCCCGCTTCAGCGTCGGCGAGCAGCGCCAGACGCACCAGTTCCGCCACCGACGACGCCCGCATCTTCTCCATCACATGCGCACGATGCAGTTCCACCGTGCGCTCGCTCAAGCCCAGTTCGATGGCGATGACCTTGTTCGCCTGGCCATCGACGATGCGGCTCATGATTTCGCGTTCGCGCGGCGTGAGCTGTTGAAACCTCTCCTGCACTTCGCCGCGCAACTGGTTGCGGGTACGCAGATCGGCCTCGATGGACAGGGCGCGATGTATCCGGTCGAGCAAATCCTGGTCGTTGAAAGGCTTTTCGATGAAATCAAAGGCACCGGATTTCATCGCCCGCACCGCCATGGCGATGTCGCCGTGGCCGGTAATGAAGATGATCGGCAAAGAGTAGCCGCGTTCCACGAGCTTTTCATGCAGCTCCAGCCCGCTCATGCCCGGCATGCGGATGTCCAGCACCACGCAGCCTGTCCATTCCGGCATCAGCGCCCCCAGGAATGCGTTGCCCGAGTCAAAGCTCATGGCCTTCAACCCCACCGAACGCAGCAGCAGCGCCAGGGCGCCGCGCACCGCTTCGTCGTCGTCCACCACAAAAACCGTCGTTTCAGTCATTTGCCTCCCCCAGGGCCACTGGCAGCGTGAAATGAAAGCAGGCGCCGCCGCCGGGGTTCGGCGTGAACCAGAGCTTGCCCCCGTGCGCGGTGATGATGGAACTGCTGATGGTCAGCCCCAGTCCCATGCCCGCACTCTTGGTCGTCAGAAACGGCGTGAACAGCCGCTCCGCGAACGCCGGCGGAATACCCGTGCCGCGATCCTCCACCTGCACCTCGATACAGTCGCGGCTAGGCAGCAGGCTGGTGATCGTCACGATGCGTCGATCGAGCGGTTCCTCCACCATGGATTCGATCGCGTTGCGTATCAGGTTGAGGATGACCTGCTGGATCTGGATTGCGTCCGCCATCACCGGCGGCAGCCGATCCGCGAGCGCCATGTCCAGCCGCGCCTGATGGGCGCGGGCATCGACGTCCGCCAGCCGTGCCACCGCTCGCAGCTGTTCGTTGACATCGACCCGCTCGCTGCCGGCTTCATGCTTGCGCACGAAGCTGCGCAGCCGCCTGATAATCTCGCCCGCGCGTTCCGCCTGCCTGCCGATCTGTTCCAGTGCGTCCTGCAGGTCTTCGTTGCTGCCGGCACCGCTTGCGAGCAGTCGCCGCGTCGCCTGCGCGTAGGTGGCGATCGCCGTCAACGGCTGGTTGAGCTCATGGGCGATGCCGGACGCCATTTCACCCATCGTCGTCAGCCTGCCGACATGCGCCAGCCGTTCGCGGTGTTCCCGCGCGTCGATCTCGGCGTTGATCTGATCGGTACGATTGACAATTTGCACGACCACCATCGGTTCGCCGCCCGGAATGTGCACGACCGCGCAATGCAGGGTCGCATGGACGACGTCTCCGTCGGGACGCTGCAAACGGACGTCGTGCACCATCAACTCGAGCTCTCCGTCCAGCATGCGCTGCAGCTCGACGCGGCAAGATCCGCGGTCCTCGCCGTGCACCATCGACATGAAGTCCCCCGCCAGCATGCTGTACTCGTCACGTCCGAGCAGACTGCACAGGGCGGAATTGACCGCATTGATCCTGCCCTGACCGTCGCACATGAGGATACCCACCGGCGTATGGTCGAACAGCAGGCGCAATTGCGCCTCCCGTTCACGCAGGCTGGCCTCGGTCTCCTTGACCCGGCTGATGTCGCGGATGATGCCAACGAAATGCCGGCCGTCGTGCTCAGTCACCAATTCACCGACGGCGAGGTACATGGGGAACACCGAACCGTCCCGGCGCAGGCCACTGACTTCGCGCCCCCGCCCGATGATGCTGGCCTGCCCGGTATCGAGGTAACGGCCGACATATCCGTCATGCTCGCCGCGGTAGGGTTGCGGCATGAGCATGCTGACGTTGCGTCCGATCACCTCATCGGCGCGGTAACCGAAGATTTTTTCGGCAGCGGGATTGAAACTCTCGATCACCGAATTCTGGTCGATGATGACAAGGCCATCCACGGTCGCAGCGAGAATGCCGTCGACCCTGGCGGCGAGATTGCGCAGCGCACGGCGGGCATCGTCCAATTCGGCCGGGACGGTATCGGCGGATTCATTCATGGCGGGGCAATGGCGACGGTTGAATTATCGTTATGCGTGGCCCGCACCGGCATCCGCGTGGCGGCCCGGGTCGACGCTTACAGACGGCAATTGTACCGCGATAGCCCGGAATTTGATCCCTAACCCCGGAAGAAGTGGGGTTCCGGCGGGCGCCCGGCAGGCACCGGCAGAATGCCTTTGCCGGCATGCCACAAAAACGAGATCAGCGCGCCGGGCTCCTGCGGCACCACTGTGCGACGACGTCAGGGGTCCTGGCCGCGCCTGGGATCCGGCGGTGCGTCATCATCCTCCATCAGGATCTGATGTCCCGCCCGTTCCAGGTCGTCGAACTGGCCGCTACGCACGGCCCACAGGAACGCCCAGACCATCGCGCCCACCAGTACCAGTGAAATGGGAATGAGCAGATAAATCACGTCCACGTTGAAATTCCTCGTTATGCGGCCCGCGTCTGGCGCCCAAGGCGCAAGGCGTTGCCGATGACTATCAGCGAGCTGAGCGACATGCCCAGTGCCGCGAACAGCGGTGACACCCAGCCGAAGGCCGCCGCCGGTACTGCCAACAGGTTATAGCACACCGCCCAGAACAGGTTTTCCCGGGTGACGGTCAGGGTCCGCCCGGCGAGATCCAGCAGATCGCGCACCGCACCAAGATGCGGCACGAGCAGGATGACGTCGGCCTGGGTCTGCGCCAGTACCGCACCCGACCCCATCGCCACCGACACGTCGGCACCCGCCAGCACCGGGGCGTCGTTGACGCCGTCGCCCAGCATCGCGACCACGGCACCCGCGGCCTGCATTGCGCGCAACTCTCGAAGCTTGCCGTCCGGCAGCAGGTCCGCCCGCACCGACTCGATGCCCGTCGCCGCCGCCATCCTCCGCGCCGCCTCGGCACGATCGCCGGTAAGCATCACCGTCCTGATACCGCGTCCGTGCAGCCAGGCGACCAGCTCTCCGGCGCCTTCGCGCAGCGTATCGGCAAGCGTGATCACGCAGTGCACGCATTCACGATCGGCGAGTACGATGACGGTGCCGCCGCTTTCCCGCGTCCGTTCCAGCGTCCCGGCGTCGACGTCGAGGCCGGCCTGCTGGCGGATGAAGGTCGGACTGCCGAGGTACCAGGTGCGGCCTTCAACACTGCCCTCCAGGCCCAAGCCGGGGTGATTGACCACCAAAGCCGCCGCCGAATGGATGCGGGTATCGGCAAAGGCGCGGGCGATCGGGTGGGCCGAGTGCCGTTCCAAGGCGGCGGCAATGCTCAGGCAGCGCGCCGAAGCCGTCCCGCCGCAGGCGTCGACGCCGGTGATACGCATTTCGCCATGCGTCAACGTGCCGGTCTTGTCGAGCACCACATGGGTCACCTTGCCCAGCCGCTCCAGGGCCTCGTTGCGCGTCACCAGTACCCCGCGCCGTATCAGGGTGGCGCAGGCGTTGGTGATGGCCGCGGGCGCCGCAAGCGACAGCGCGCAGGGGCAGGCAATGACCAGTACCGCCAGCACGCGGTGGAACCAGTCGTCGATACCGGCAAGCATGCCGAAGGCGGCACAGGCCACGGCCACGCCCAGCACCGTGAGCACGAACCAGGGCGCGATGCGATCCGCCAGCACCGTGCTGGGAGGGCGGTCCGCCGCCGCCTCGTCCAGGCTGCGGCCGATACGGGCCAGCAGCGTCCCTTCGCCGACTCCGCGCACGTCGATTTCCAGCGGACTTTCCACATTGACGCTGCCGGCATGCACAATGGCGCCGCTTTGTTTGCGC
>CAYVOU010000184.1:0-4775 GCA_964453295.1 uncultured Gammaproteobacteria bacterium | reverse complement strand
TCCGTGCTCCTCGCCGAAGATGCCGTGGTCCGGGTAATGGGTGCGGATCAGATCGCGCATCGCCGCCTCGGCGCCGCGATCGGCCTCCGTCACAGGATCGTAAAGTCCCTTCTCCGCCTGCTTGTTGTCAACTGCAATCGGCACGCGGAAATGGGGCAGGATCTGTGGCCGGGCGACGTCGGCCAGGTGGCAGGCAAAGCCGGTCAGCTCGGTCAGGGTGGCGTCGCTGAGTGGCACCGCGCGTTTTTTCTCGAGGATGGCATTCATGTCCGGATCACCCGCGGTTGACGGTTAGCATCGGATTCAATCGCAAGTTTGGCCCATGGCGGCGGCCATGGAAAGCGCGGACTTCGCGGAGGCATTGCTGGTCAATGACAAGGTGGTCGAAGACAAGCAAGGCTGACTGCCGTAAACGCGCCGCCGCATCCGACACACCGGCCACTCAGACGTTGGATGGTTCGGATTCGAAGAATTGCACCACATCACCGAGGGTGGCCGTGCGGCGCATGGGCGGCAGCGAGGCGAGGAAGATCTTGCCGTAGGATTTCGAACGCAGCCTGGGATCGCAAATCATCATGACGCCACGGTCGGTGACATCGCGGATCAGCCGCCCAACTCCCTGCTTGAGCAGGATCACCGCTTCCGGCAACTGTTGTTCAGTGAAGGCGTTGCGTTCCTGTCGGCGCAACGCTTCGATGCGGGCCTGCATGACCGGGTCGTCGGGCGGTGCGAACGGCAGCTTGTCGATGATGACCAGCGACAGCGCCTCGCCGCGCACGTCCACGCCTTCCCAGAAACTGGTGGTACCGAGAAGCACGGCGCGCGCCGTGCGGCGGAAACGCTCAACCAGTTCCGCCCTTGGCGCCTCGCCCTGCACCAGCAGCGGATAGTCGGCACGCGCCCGCAGCAGGTTCTCGGCCGCCTTCAAGGCGCGATGACTGGTGAACAGCATGAACGCGCGACCACCGCTTGCCTCCAGCACCGGCAGAGACGCTTCCACCACCGTCTCCGTGTAACCGGCTTCACGTGGATCCAGCGCCAGGGCGGGCAGATAAAGCAGCGCCTGGCGGGCGAAATCGAAGGGACTTTCGTAACATGCGTCCACGGAATCGGCGATGCCAAGCTGGGCTTTGAAATGCGCGAAGTTCTTCCGCACCGCCAGCGTCGCCGAGGTAAAAATGCGGGCGCCGGGTCGGGCGTTGAGCCTGGCGTTGAACTGGTCGGAGATGTCCAGTGGCGTCTGATAGAGAATGAAACCGCGGCTGTGAGTCTCAAACCACGTCACGGCGTCGGCGTCCGTCGTGCCCTCGAAAAGCCGCAGGTCCGCCGCCATCGTTTCGCAGCGTTTCAGGCAGTTCGCAAGCGCCGGACCGCGCGCCGCCGCCGGTTCGAGTTGGCCGTGAAGATCGGAGAGTCCCGCGGCCAGCGCCGCCAGGGCTTCGGACACTGCCTTCTCGCCCTCGACCTCGCGCCAGCCGGCTCGCCGCTCGCTGCCGCCCAGGGCCAGGCGCAGATCGCGGGCCTGCCTGTCCACACGATAGGCGCATTCGCGCAGGGCCGGCACGTCGCCCGCCTCGACGATGTGCGCCTGGACACTGTCGCGGCTGAGATCCTGAAGCTGCCGGCTGCTCAAGGCCCGGCCGAAGAAATGGGTGGCCACGTCGGGCAACTGGTGCGCCTCGTCGAAAATGACCGCGTCATGCCCTGGCAGCACTTCGCCGAAACCCTGCTCCTTGAGTGCCAGGTCGGCCAGGAACAGGTGATGATTCACCACCACCACTTCCGCCGCCTGGGCTTCGCGCCGGGCACGGACCACGTGGCACTCGGAAAAGACCGGGCATTCCTGTCCGAGGCAGTTGTCGGCGGTCGAGGTCACCTGCGGCCAGATGAAGGCATCCTCGGGAATTTCCGTCATTTCGGCGATGTCGCCGCTGTCGGTGCGATCGGCCCAGGAACGCACGGCGAGGAGCATGTGCTGCCGCGCCCGCGAACCGCTGCCCTCCTCCAGCGCCGTCTTCAGGCGCTGCACGCAGAGATAGTTCGCCCGGCCCTTCAACAGCGCCACCTGCACCGGCAGCCGCAAGGCCTTGCGCACCGTCGGCAGGTCGCGGTGAAATAACTGGTCCTGGAGATTGCGGGTGCCGGTGGAAATCACCACCCGCCGGCCGGAAAGCAACGCCGGCACCAAATAGGCGAAGGTCTTGCCGGTGCCGGTGCCGGCCTCACAGACGAGGGTGCCGTCGTTATCCAACGCTTCGGCCACCTGCCCGGCCATTTGCTGCTGCACGGATCGAGCGCTGAAACCTGGCAGCAGGCTGGCGAAAGGCCCTTCCGCGCCCAGCATCGCGGTGACGTCCAACAGTTCAACCATGGTGGAGACAGGTTCGAATCAACCTGAACTTTTCTTTCTTTCAGGTTATTTAACAGTAAGTTAAGGAATATTCCCGGAAGATTTCTCTACACGTTGGCCTTGTTGTCCCAATAGCCGTCGTCTTCCCTGCCGCGATCGCGCGTCCAGACCAGGCGCCCGATGATTTTGAATCGGGCCACCGACAACAGACCGCGACTGGTACGACGACTGGCCGTGGCATCGCCAAGCACTTCCTCGATGGCGGCCCGTTCCGCCTCGTGGATTTCATACGGTTCGTATTGCTCGTCCATCAGCACGAGCATGACGTAATCCCAGGGCTGCTCCAGGCGCAGCTGGCCGATGCGGTGGCCGCCTTTGCCCTCGTCGAAGATCGCGCGACCCTTAACCTGGATACGCTCCTCGCGGCCGTCCCGACGACGCAGGGCATCGTAGCCGACGGCGGCGGCCGGCGGCGGTTCCAGCTCAAGCAGGCGGATGGTGTCCTGCACCGCGATTTCGGCGGTGATGGGCAAGGTCTTGCCCGTGGCCCGACGATATTCAGCGGCCAACCGCCGTGCCTCGGCCATCAATTTGTTGATTGAATAAAGATCCACCCGTCCCCTCGCCAACCGCCGACATCAGGCGCCCGCGCGGATTTCCGCAGCGGCGCCGCGAGCCTGCAGTCCGATCTGGAATGAATTGTAACATTCTGATTTGGAGTTATTTTAAAATGTCCTGCCGGCCGGACCCCGAATAATGGAATTTAGACAGCCCGGCGCTGAACCTTTTGGCCCGAGACGCTTCCAACTTACGTCTAGCGGGACAGTTTGAATCCGCCATCGAAAAAGCCGAACCACCGGCGATGAATTGGTCAAGGGCACTTTGGACGCCGATGCGCAATCTTAATTACAAGCACCTGCATTACTTCTGGATCGCGGCACGCGAAGGCGGCGTGACCGCCGCCTCCCGGCGCTTGTATCTCACTCCCCAGACCATCAGCGGTCAGATCAGCGAACTCGAGCAGCAAATCGGCGAAGCGCTGTTTACCCGCACCGGCCGCCAACTGCGTCTCACCGAGGTCGGTCGGGTGGTGTTCCAGTACGCCGACGAGATGTTCCGGCTGGGCACCGAGCTGTCTAACGTCCTCAGCGGCCGTCTGCCCAATTCCGTCCGGCAGTTTTCCATCGGCATCGTCGACGGGATTTCCAAGCTGGTCGCCTACAAGGTCATCCAGCCCGCGCTGAATCAGAATGGCGGCACCCACGTGGTCTGTCACGACGGCCAGCAGGAGGAACTCGTGGCGCAGCTGGCCTTCCACAAGCTGGACATGGTGCTGGCCGACAGCCCGGTGGTGAACAATACCAGCGTCAAGGTGTTCAACCATCTGCTGGGAGAGAGCGGCGTCACCTTTTTTGCCAACCACAAGCACCTCAAGCTCGATCCGGACCAGTTCCCGGCCAACCTGGATGGGACGCCCATGCTGCTGCCGGGCAGCGGCACGCAGTTGCGCCGGACCCTGGAAACCTGGTTCGAGGACGAGAACATCGCACCGCGCATCGCCGGCGAGGTCGACGATGCCGCCTTGATCAAGGTGTTCGCCGAAGCCGGCGCCGGCGTAGTCGCGGCACCCTCGGTCATCGCCGATCAAATCGAAAAGCAATACGACCTCCTGCCCATAGGCAGAACCGAGGCCGTGCGAGAGTTCTATTATGCGATTTCCGCGGAACGCCGCCTGAAGCACCCGGCGGTGCTGGCGATCAGCGACGCCGCCCGCGAGAGGTTGTTCGTCAGTCCCTAAACGCCCGCTCAGGCGCGCTCTAGCGGGAAAGCCAGCACTTCGTCCAGCCTCCGCCGACCGGCCTGCACCATCAGCAGCCGATCCAGCCCGAGGGCAACGCCGGCGCAATCCGGCAGGCCGTGGGCCAACGCCCCCAGCAGACGTTCATCAAGCGGTTTTTCCTTCCGGCCCAGCGCGCGGCGGCGGGCATTGTCCCGCTCGAAGCGCCGGCGCTGCTCGTCCCCATCGGTAAGCTCTTCGAAACCGTTGGCGATCTCCATGCCCTGAATGAACACCTCGAACCGCGCCGCCACCGGCGCCGCGCCGGGCGCCTCGATGATCCTGGCCAATGCCGCCTGGCTGGCCGGATATTCGCAGAGGAATACCGGCCGGTCGCGGCCCAGTTGCGGGGCCACCTGCTCGCTCAGGATGAAATCCAGGAAATCGTCGCGTTCCATGCCGCGCGCACTGCCGGCGTCCAGGCCGAGGCTCGCTGCACGGGCACCGATCACATCGTCCGCGGCATCGAAAGGATCCAGGCCCGCATGCGCCAGGAAGGCGGCGCGGTAACTGATATGCCGGCACTGATCGATCCCGAGCGTGTAAATCAACAGGTCCTCGGTGTCCTCCATGATGTCGCGGTACCCG
>CAYVOU010000183.1:0-4782 GCA_964453295.1 uncultured Gammaproteobacteria bacterium | reverse complement strand
GGCCGCGATGCTGGGCCAGTAATCCCTGCAAGGCGGCGATCTCGGCATCGGTCATCCTTGACGCCGCCAACCGCGCCGCCAAGCCTTCGAGCGAGGCCCGGATCTCGTAGATCTCGATCAGGTGCTGTCGGGTCAGCTGTACAACGCGGGCGCCGACGTTGGGCCGGCGTTCGATGAGGTGACAACCTTCCAGGCGGCTCAGTGCCTCCCGCAGCGGTCCGCGGCTGATCCCGAAGCGTTTGGCCAGCGCCGGTTCGCTTATCTTGCTGCCACCGGCAATGTCGCCTTCTACGATGGCTTTCTGCAGTTGCCGGAAAGTCCGATCGGCAATCGTATCGATTGCTTCCCGTGGGACACCCGCTATCGATGTTTCTTCCAGTTGCAGCATTATTGTCGACAATATACGAGATATTAACGCTATTTTAGGCGTTAACTCCATATAATGGCAATTATTGTCAACAATAGTTCTTTCATAGACACGCGAGTTCGTGCACGACACGGGGGCGGACGGTGTCGGATACGGTCTGACCAGCGGCTTGGGAAGTGAAAACGCTCAGCCGCCTTAGCCATAGCACCAGCGCTTGCGGCCTTCGCTCTTTGCCGGGAACAAGGCTTTGTCGGCGGTGACGAACAGCGCATGGTCGGTGTTGGCATCCCGCGGAAGACGGCCGATACCGATGCTGACGCCGACGGGCCGGCCTGATACAACGATGGGATCGGCGAAAGACTCGATGATTTTCTCGCAGATCCGATCCACGTTCGCATCGCTGTCGGCGTTGGCAAGGACGATACCGAACCCGTCACCACCGAACCGGGCCACCGTGTCGGTGTTGCGGACGCAGGCCCGGAACCGCACGCCGGCTTCGGCCAGCACCTGGTCACCCACCAGGTGGCCAAAGTTGTCGTTGACCGTTTTGAAATGATCCAGATCGAGCACACGGAGGTGAACCGTGGTGTTGTCACGGATAGCGTCGGCAATGGACCGGGCGAGATAGGCGTCGAAGGCCCGACGGTTTGGGAGTCCGGTGATCGGCTCCTGTTCGGCCAAGTACCGAATCAGCATTTCAGCGCGCTTCCTGTCGCTGATGTCGACGAAACTAGCGAGCGCGACGCCGGCCGAGGGCAGGACGCCGCCGCCGAGTATCGCCGTCTTGATGCTGCCGTCCTTGCATTTCACATCGACTTCCTCGGGATCGATCTCGAACTCTTCCACCGTGGGATTCGCGAAATACTTGTACCAGCTCGCCTCGGTGCGGGCGCGATGCGCCGGATTCGGGTAAGCCTTTTCCACCCACTCCTGAACCGTGGCAAAATCATCGACCCGATAGCCGAATACCTGGAAGAATTTGCGGTTCATGAATACGATACGGGAATCGTCGAGGCGGGCCCAGGATATCGGTACAGGAACGGCGTCCAGCACGGTGCGCAGGCGCTTCGCGGTGTGCCGCTCCTGTCTGGATTCCGATGAACCTCTGCCGCTGAGCATCGCGACCTCCCACCGGGCGATTCGAGCTTGATTCGCATCGTCCCGGTGGGTATGGCGGAACGACGCACATACCCGGGGCACACTGTCCGGGTGCTGGACCGAAATGCCGCCTGCCGGTCCTTCCGCCGCGCGGTCACCCGTGGCGCCGCCAGGCGAAGTTTGCCCGGGTGGTTCGGCGAGGAAGACCTCAGGACATCGGAACACATTGATGCCCATCAAATTACTGGCCGGTCGCCGCCCTTATCATTCTCGGGGGAGACATCAATGTCGCTGCCCGTTAAAGTGTCCGGATTTTGTGATGAGTGCAAGTTTCAAACAAAAGAGGAATCAAGATGACCAACAGCGTATACGTCAGCCTGGACCACGGCGATCCTTTCCAGAAAGCCGCGTTCGGCCTGCTGATCCGCAATCCGAATCACCCGTTGGACTGTCATGATCGGTCCGTGGGGGGCAGCAAGATCACCTGCGGTCCCGACGACGCGGATTCGAAGGCGTTACGGGACGAAATACTCAAGAAGCTGGACGCGGCTTCGAAGCTGGTGGTGCTGATCGGCGAATACACCTACATGGACGACTGGGTCCGCTGGGAAATCGACACGTTCCACAACCTGAAACAGAAAACCTATGGCGACAGGACCTGGCACCTGATCCGCGGCATGCGCATCGAAAACCGTCCGGACGCCATTGCGCCCGCGTCGCTGGGGGATCGTTCCACCGAGCTCATGTCCTGGAACCCGAAGGAACTGGACAGCTGGATAAACCAGGCGGTCACGGAATAATTTCCCGCGGTGCCCTACTTTTACGAGGTGACGGTCTGGCGCACGGCGCGTTCCCAGCGCGCCATCATTTCGGCGGCCCGGTCGCGGTCCATGGCGGGATGAAAGCGGCGTTCGGCACGCCACATGGCCGCCAGCGAATCAACATCGGAATAGACGCCGGTCGCCAGTCCGGCTAGATAGACCGCCCCCAGGGCGGTCGTTTCCGTGATCTCGGGCCGGACCACCGGGATCCCCAGCAGGTCCGCCTGGAACTGCATCAGCAGATCGTTGACGCAGGCCCCGCCGTCAACCCGCAGTTCGCTGATTGCCACCCCGCCCCCGGCGACGACGTCCCGGTTCATGGCATCCAGAAGCGCCGCGCTTTGGAAAGCGATGCTCTCCAGCGCGGCGCGCGCAATGTGCGCCATCGTCGTGCCGCGTGTCAGGCCGACGATGGCGCCCCGTGCATTCGGCTTCCAATACGGCGCGCCCAGGCCCGCAAAGGCCGGCACGAACATCACGCCGCCGGAATCCGGCACCGACTCCGCCAGCCCCTGTACCTCACTGGATGACTTGATGGCGTGCAGCGTGTCGCGCAGCCACTGCACCACGGCGCCGCCGATGAAGACGCTGCCTTCGAACGCATAGCCGCGCCCGTCCGCAACCTGCGCCGCGGCCGTGGTCAGCAGACCATTGGCCGACGCCCTGAAGCCGTCGCCGATGTGGGTCAGCATGAAACAGCCGGTGCCGTAGGTGTTCTTGGCCGGTCCGGGTCTGAAACAGGCCTGGCCGAACAGCGCCGCCTGCTGATCCCCCGCCACGCCCGCGATCGGGACCGGGGCGCCCAGCAACGAGGGCATGCAGTCGGCGTAGACATGGCTCGATGCCGTCACCGTCGGCATCATCTCAAGCGGCACGTCGAGGGCGGCCAGCAGTTCGTCGTCCCATTTTCCGGTCCGAATGTTGAACAGCATCGTCCTCGACGCATTGCTGACGTCGGTCACATGCAGCGCGCCGCCCGTGAGGTTCCACAACAGCCAACTGTCTATCGTTCCGAAGGCAATCTTTCCCGCCCCAGCGGCCGCTCGGGCACCATCGACATGGTCCAGCAGCCATTTGAGCTTGGTGGCCGAAAAATACGGGTCGATCACGAGGCCGGTCTTGTCCCGCACGGCGTCCGCCAGCCCGCGCGCGTGCAGTTCGGCGCACAGCGGTTCCGTGCGCCGGTCGTGCCAGACGATTGCGTTATGCAGCGGCGCGCCCGTGGTGCGATCCCAGATCATCGTGGTCTCGCGCTGGTTGGTGATCCCGATCGCCGCAATATCGCCCGCTTCCAGGCCCGCCTGGTTTAGCGCTTCGCGCGCCGTCTCCAGTTGCGCCTGCCAGATTTCCAGCGGATCGTGTTCCACCCAGCCGGGCTGAGGATAAATCTGATTGAGTTCCCGCTGGGCGATCGAAACCATGTTGCCCTGATCGTCGAAGACGATGCTGCGTGAACTGGACGTGCCCTGATCGAGCGCAAGCAGGTGAGTAGGCATGATGGGGTCAAGGTTTGCAGAGGCCGGCTTTCACGTCAAGCCGGCCCCGGACGGACCGATGAAAAGCGTAAGACGCGGATGAAGATCGTCAGGCGGCGCGCTCGGCTTTCGCGGCGTCGAAATGCGAGGTATTGTCCGCGTCCAGGTGGGCGCGGTATCCGATTCGAAAACCACCCCAATGCCGCCCTTGCACAAAAATCGGTGCCGACACGTCGTGCATGACCTCACCGGTATCGCGCTTATAGGTCTGCAAAAGGGCCGGCTCCGTGTGCGCGCCGCAGCGTGAACCGGTGCGATCGTTGAATATGCGTTTGGTCCGGTTATGGGCCAGATCCTGCTGGTGGTCGCCGGTCAGCGGCTGCGAGTATTTCCGGTTGTGGGTCGGGAAATAGCCGTTGCTGTCGACGGCACCGGCGAACACGACGTCCGGATTCCCATCGAGGATGGGTTCCTGTATCGCCGGCAGGACCCGATCGGTGAAACGATCGAAGCGCGTGTGGAACTTCTGCGGGTTGGTGCGCGGCATCGGCTCGTAGTTGCGATCGAAGAGATCATCCAGCGACATCTCACCGGAAACGACGGCGGCTTCGAATGCCTCTCCCGTCGCTTTCGCGGCTTGCTGCGCGGCCGCGATCATCACCTTGTGACGCGTTCCGAGCTCAAACTGGGACAGCACGGCTTCGACCACCTCCGAGCGTTCCGACAGCGAGAACGTATCGCCGGCCGCCTTGCCGGCGTCCGCCTCGACAACCCCGAGCTCCTCGCGAATGGAATGGATCGCCTCCGAAATCTCGCTGGTGGCCTTGACCTGTTCGTTCAATGCGGCGACGATTTGCTGCGCCTGGCTGGCCGCGTTCTCGGCCTCCGTGCTGATCTGCACCAGGGTCTGCTCCACGCCGATGGTTCCTGAAGCAAGTTCCTCGATTTCGTTCTCGAGCCGCCCGATCATCCTAACCGACGTTTCGGTGGTCGACTCCATCTTCTTCAACATCGCGTCGAT
>CAYVOU010000182.1:2452-4784 GCA_964453295.1 uncultured Gammaproteobacteria bacterium | reverse complement strand
CCCATCAAGGCCAAGATAACTCATCGCTCTAACAGAACAAAGCTGTATGCGTGGCCGTTGCGCTCGTCGGCGCAAAAATCCTGGCGCTCGCGCTCCTGCCATTGGGTCCGGTCCAGAGGGGGGAAGTAGACGTCTCCCTCAACTTCGGCATGCACTTCCGTCAGGTACACGTGCTTTGCCAGAGGCAGCGCTTCCCGATACAGGGCGGCACCGCCGATCACCATGATTTCCTCCGCCCCCGGAACGGCCGCCCGGGCTTGTGCCAGCGAGCCCACGACCCGGCATCCAGACGCGCTATAACCGGGCGAACGGCTGACCACGATGTTCTCCCGGCCCGGCAGCGGCCGGCCTATCGACTCGTGCGTCCGGCGGCCCATGGCGATAGGTTTGCCCATGGTGACATGGCGGAAGTGCTGCAAGTCGGCGGGAAGATGCCAGGGCAGCCCGCCGTCGCGGCCGATGACGCCGCGCCGGTCCATGGCGACGACGATGGAAAGCGCCGGTTGCTCCACCTTCAAACCGCGATGGGCGCCTGGATCCCCGGATGCGCCTGGTAGTCCCGGATCTCGATGTCCTCGAAACGGAAATCGAAAATCGACCGCACCTCGGGGTTGATGTGGAGCGTCGGCGGGGACAGCGGCTCGCGCGCAAGCTGCACGTCGGCCTGCTCGAGATGATTGAGATAAAGGTGCGCATCCCCCAGCGTATGTACGAACTCTCCCGGTATCAAGTCAACGGTCTGGGCGATCATCGCCATCAACAACGCATAGGACGCAATGTTGAACGGCACGCCGAGAAAGATATCCGCGCTACGCTGGTAAAGCTGACAGGACAGCCTCCCGTCGGCGACGTAGAACTGGAACAGGCAGTGGCAGGGTGCCAGCGCCATCCGGCCGATCTCGCCGGGATTCCAGGCGGTGACGATCAGCCGGCGCGAATCCGGGTTGCTTCGCAGTTGCTGGATGAGATCACTGATCTGGTCGATCTCGCCGCCGTCGGCCGTGCGCCAGTGCCGCCATTGCGCACCGTAGACCGGACCAAGGTTACCATCCGCATCCGCCCATTCGTCCCAGATGGTGACGTCATGCTCGCGCAGGTAGCGGATGTTGGTCTCGCCCCGCAGGAACCATAAAAGTTCATGGACGATGGAACGGATGTGCAGCTTCTTGGTGGTCAGCAGCGGAAATCCCTGCGACAAATCGAAACGCATCTGGTAGCCGAACACGCTCAGCGTACCGGTGCCGGTGCGGTCATCCTTGCGTGCGCCGTGCTGGCGCACCTGGCGCAGCAGATCGAGGTATTGCTTCATCGTTTCGCCCGGGCGCCGGTATAACCGCGCAGCAACAGCCACAGACCGATCAGCACCATGGGCAGTGACAACACCTGTCCCATGGTCAGCCAGCCCCAGGCCAGGTAGCCGAGCTGCGGGTCCGGTTCACGAAAAAATTCCACGAATATGCGGGCGCAGCCGTAGCCGACTAAAAACAGCCCGGAGACGGCGCCTGCCGGCCTGGGGTGGCGCGAAAATATCCACAGGATCGCGAACAGGCACAGACCTTCGAGCCCCGCCTCGTAGAGCTGGGAGGGATGGCGCGGGATGCCGCCCGCGCGCGGGTCGGGAAAGACCACAGCCCAGGGCAGGCTGGTCGGCCCACCCCACAATTCACCGTTAATGAAGTTGGCGATGCGGCCGCAGAACAGGCCCACGGGCACGACCGGCGCAAGAAAGTCGACCACTTCGAAAAACGTCCTGCCGTTGCTGCGTCCCCAGAGATAAAGCGAGATCAGGCCACCGATCAGGCCGCCGTGAAACGACATGCCGCCTTCCCACACCTTGAAAACGTCCAGCGGATGCGCGGCGTAGACCGGAAAGTTGTAGAACAGCACGTAGCCGATGCGGCCGCCGAGGATCAGGCCCAGCGCGGCATAAAAAACGACGTCGCCGACCGCGTCGCTGGACCAGCGACCGGCACTGCGGGCCGCGCGCCTGAGCAGCAACCCCCAGGCCAGCATGATGCCAACGACATAGGAAATGCCGTACCAGCGTATTGCCAGGGGGCCCAAACGGAATGCGATGGGGTCAATATTGGGAAATTGGATCATGATTGGCCGCTATTCTAACAGTTTGCCTCGCGATCTTTTTGTAGGCCGCGCCGGATACTTAAGGCAGCAATGCGCGCCGCGGGTTCCTTCACTGGCCGAAAAAGTCCATCATGCGGACCGAAACTCCCCGTCACCGGATCCGCCCGAATCAACATGGAAACCGCATCGAAATCCCGGCACCGCAACGCACTGGCGCAGGAAACCAGTCCATACCTGTTGCAGCATGCCG
>CAYVOU010000182.1:0-2442 GCA_964453295.1 uncultured Gammaproteobacteria bacterium | reverse complement strand
CGGCAACCCGGTCGACTGGCACCCCTGGGGGCCGGAGGCGCTGGATCTGGCCCGGCGCACCGGAAAGCCGATCCTGCTTTCCGTCGGCTATTCCGCCTGCCACTGGTGCCATGTGATGGCGCACGAGTCTTTCGAGGACGAGGACACGGCCGCGCTGATGAACGATTTGTTCGTCAATATCAAGGTGGACCGCGAAGAACGCCCCGACATCGACAAGATCTACCAAACGGCCCAGTTCCTGCTCACCCGCCGCCACGGCGGCTGGCCGCTGACCATGTTTCTCAGCCACGACGACCACGCACCATTTTTCGGCGGCACATATTTCCCCCCGGACTCGCGCTACGGCCTGCCCGGCTTCAAAGACCTGCTGCAGCACGTCGCCAGGGTTTACCGTGAACGCCAGTCCGACATACGCGACCAGAACGCCTCGCTGAAGGATGCCCTGTCGAACATGCAGGCGGCGCAAAACCAGGCGGGACCGCTGGATGCCGGTCCGCTGGAGGTCGCCCGGGCGCAGATTGCGCAGAGCTTCGACGGCCGCCTCGGTGGCTTCAGCGGCGCGCCCAAATTCCCGCATCCCACCACCATTGAGTGCCTGATGCGCCACCATGCCGCCCACCACGAGGATACCGAGGCGCTGCACATGGCGAACTTCACCCTGCGCCAGATGGCGCTGGGCGGTATCTACGACCAACTGGGCGGCGGCTTCGCCCGTTACTCGGTGGACGATCAATGGACGATCCCGCATTTCGAAAAAATGCTGTACGACAACGGGCCGCTGCTCGCGCTGTACGCACAGGCGCACCAGATCACCGGCGATCCGCTGTTCGCCCGGGTCGCCCGCGAAACGGCGGACTGGGCGATGCGCGAGATGCAGGCGCCGGACGGCGGCTACTATTCCTCGCTGGACGCCGACTCGGAAGGTCACGAAGGCAAATTCTACGTCTGGAGCCGCGATGAGCTGCGCGCGCTGATAGGCAAGGACGATTACGCGCTGTTCGCGCGCCATTTCGGCGTAGACGGACCGGCGAACTTCGAAGGCGGCTGGCATCTGCGCGTCCAGGTCCCGCTGGAGGAAATGGCGGAAGGATCCGGCCCTGGCGTCGATGAGCTACGTCGCCGGATCGACGACGCCCGCACGCGACTGCTGGCAGAACGCAACAAGCGGGTCTGGCCGGGGCGCGATGAAAAGATCCTGACCGCCTGGAACGCCCTCATGATCAAAGGCATGGCCACGGCCGGCAGGCTGCTCCACCGGCCGGACTGCCTGGCCAGCGCCGAGCGCGCGCTGGATTTCATCCGCTCGACGCTATGGCGCGACGGGCGTCTGCTCGCGACCTGCAAGGACGGCCGCGCCCATCTCAATGCGTACCTCGACGATTACGCCTTCATGATCGACGCCGTGCTCGCCCTCCTTGCCGCGCGCTGGCGCGACGGCGACCTGGACTTCGCCATCGCACTGGCGGAAGTGCTGCTGGCGCAATTCGAAGACGCCGACGGCGGCGGATTCTTCTTTACCGCCCACGACCATGAAAAGCTCCTGGTGCGTAGCAAGACGCTCAGCGACGAAGCGGTGCCGGCCGGCTGCGGAGTCGCGGCACAGGTACTGACACGCCTGGGACACCTGCTGGGTGAAACGCGCTACCTCGACGCCGCCCGGAGAACGCTGGAATCGGGCCGGGACGCCATCGGCCGCCTGCCCGCCGGGCACCTTTCCTTGCTCGCGGCCCTGGAGGAAAACCTCGAACCGACGTCGATCCTGATCCTGCGTGGACCGCGGGGCGACGCCCTGGCGGCATGGAGGGAGATCGCCGAGCGGCGATATGCGCCGACGCGACTGACCCTGACCATACCGGACAATGCCAGCGACCTGCCCGGCGTCCTGGCCAGCCGCGAACCCCGGCAGGGTCCGGCGGCCTACCTTTGCGAGGGGCGGCAATGTTCCGCCCCGATCCTGACCCTGGAAGGATTGCAGGCCGCGCTGGCGCCGCCCGCCGCCTGAGCGCGGCGGCGGACCTTCATGCCACGACCTAGTCCGGCATGCTCGTGCCGAAATTTTCCTTGTAGCGCGCCTTGAACTCGTCGAGGGTGAAGCTGTGGTTCTGGGTGCCGGCGGTTTCTATTTTGATGGCGCCCATCAGCGCGGCGACCCGGCCGGTGACCTCCCAGTCCCATTCTCGCATCAGCCCGTAAAGCAGGCCTGCCCGGTAAGCGTCGCCGCAACCGGTGGGGTCCTTGATCTCGTTGGGCCGCGCCGTCGGGATCTCGATGGTCTTGTCGCCGACATGGACCCGCGAACCCTCGGCACCACGCGTGACGATCAGGGCTTTGACCTGCTTTGCCACGTCCTGTGGCGTAAAGCCGGTGCGCTCCTGCATCAACTGCCATTCATAGTCGTTGACCGCGACCCAGGTCGCCTGGCCGATGAAACGCTTCAGATCC
>CAYVOU010000181.1:0-4785 GCA_964453295.1 uncultured Gammaproteobacteria bacterium | reverse complement strand
CCGGTTGAGGGGACGTAGATCGCACCATTGCCGTTGATGTCGGGTTCGCGTTGTTTCAGCCGCGCCTCGTCGAGCAGTTCGCTTTCAATCCCGTTCTCACCGCAACGCCGATAAAGATCCTGCATGCGCTGGAGTTCCGCGGGATTGGTCGCGACCAGGAGTTTGCCGCATTGCTCGAAGGGGATGTGGTGGGTCTTGCAGAATTCGATCGTGTCAGAGGCCCCCTGCTTGCAGAAGCGCGCCTTGAGACTGCCGGGCTGGTAGTAGACGCCGGCATGAATGACGCCGCTGTTGTGGCCGGTCTGGTGGCGGGCGATGCCCGCTTCCTTGTCCAGCAGGAGCAGGGAATTTTGCGGATGGCGTTTCTTAAGCTGCAAGGCGGCCGACAGGCCAACGATGCCGCCGCCGACCACGACGAAGTCATACCGAGTTTTCAACTGCACCGGCAGGATCAATGTCTCGTGGCGCGGGACAGCCGCGACGCGTTATCCCGGGTGTTGAAGAGGTCGATGGCCTTTTTGCCCTCCGTTGCCTTGGTCATGCGCGCGCGGATCTCAGCGGCCATGCGGTTGTTTCGCTGCACCGCCGGGCGTGCTTCCATTGCCTCGAACCAGCGCATGAAATTGGGATAGCCGGCCTTGTCGACGCCGCGGGCCTTGTGGCCTTTGGTCCAGGGATAGGTCGCCATGTCCGCGATGGTGTACTCGTCGCAGCCGAGCCATTCGCTTTCAGCAAGGCGGTTGTCCAGCACACGGTACAGGCGCACCGACTCGTCGTTATAGCGCGCCTTCGCGTAGGGCACATCCTGCTTGGCATAGGTGTTGAAGTGGTTGGCCTGGCCGAACATCGGGCCGATATGTGCCATCTGGAACATCAGCCATTGCAGCGTATCGTAGCGTTTGCGGGAATCTGAGGGCAGGAACCGCCCGGTCTTCTCGGCCAGGTATATCAGGATCGCGCCGGATTCCATCATGGAGTACAGGCGGCCGCCCGGGCCGGTGCTATCGATGATGGCAGGGATCTTGTTGTTGGGGCTCAATTTCAGGAAATCCACGGCGAACTGATCGCCAACGTTGATGTTGATGTCGATATGCCGCCATGCCAGGCCGGTTTCCTCCAGCATGATCATGACCTTCTGCCCATTCGGCGTTGGCATTGAATGAAGTTCGATCATTTGAAGCTCCTTACGATGAATCCGGCGTTCATGAACTGGCTATTCTGATATATTTCGCGCCGGACGTCTGACAAAATACGTCCGCGTCTGCTTGTCGCGCGTTCGACGCGCGACCATCACAGCAGCGTACTGTTTCCAGGTAACTGACGGGAGAACGGGCTATGCCAATACTGGGAAAGGCGCTTCGGGCGCTCGCCAGCGGCGGGATCGGTGGTGCCGCCAATGTTGCCTTGCTGGTGCTGATCTGGAAATTGCACGGTGGACCGCATTATTCCCATGCGTTTCTGTATAAGCAGGTGACTTGGGGTGGGATCTGGGGGCTGGGATTCGTGTTGCCGATATTTCCGCGCAACTGGTGGCTGCGGGGCATGCTCTGGGGCACGGCGGCGACCGCGGTGGCACTGTTGGTCTTCAAGGCCCTTCCTATCACGCCGATCAACGTGGCCATCGGTCTCGTGGTCAACGCGGGGGCCTGGGGCCTGGTGGCATCCGGCCTCTATCAGGCTTCCGCGCGCTAGCACCGGCGTCACATTCGCCGCGCCTTCAAAGCCACGGGCGCATCGCACGCGCCGTTGGGGGGCTTCAATTGAGGCACCGTCCAATCTCCTCGCACTCGTCATCGCGCAGTTCGAACTCGAAGATCGCCAGATCTTCCCGCATGTGGTCCGGCGAGGTCGTGCCGGTCAGGGGGATGACGTCGACCTGGGTGAGGTAGCGGAACAGGATCTGCGCCGGCGACCGGCCGTATTTCGCGCTCAACCCGGTCACGACTTGGCGCGCCAGCAGATCCGGATTGGCGGTGAGCGTCCAGAAGCTCTGGTAGAACATTCCATGCTGGCGGCAGTACGCACGGATCTCCCGGTCATATCCGGTGTCGGCGTGAAAGCGGTTCTGCACCACCGCCGGTTTGATCTCAGCCAGCTCGTGCAGGAGCTCAAGCTGTTGCAGGTTATAGCAATTGCTGATCCCCAGTTGCCGGGCACCGCCCGACCGGACGATTGCTTCCATCGCCCTCCAGACTTGCATCGACTGATCCTCGTCCGCGAGCGGTGAATGCAGCACCAGGCAATCGACATAGGGTGTGCGCAGGTTTTGCAGCGAGGCGAGGAAGGACTGTGCGACTTGTTCCGGCAGGCTGGCCTTGGGGTCGTAGGGTATCCGCCTCGGGTCCTGGCCGCTTAGCGCCGTGAATTTGGTCTGCAGGTAGATGTCGGCGCGATCCAGCCCGCTTTTCAGGCAGGCCGCCAGACCGCCACCGACGCCGGCCTCGTCGTAGTGCCTGGGCTGGCAGGCGGTATCGATGCCGCGGAAACCATGTCCTATGGCCTGCTCGACCAGGGCGGCCGTGCGCGCCTTCTTCCAGGCCGTGCCATAGACGATCCGCGGCATCCGCACACCGCAATTGGAGAGCACGTAGTGGTTTTCCGTCATGACCCTCAGCCGGCGGCTTTGGGCGGACGTGGCGCGTTGTTCATTGCAGCATTGTAGCCGCCACGGATTGCAGCGCAAAAAAAAGCCCGGCGAACCGGGCTTTTCGAAGTGTTCAGGATGACACTTACTCGACAGGACGAATGTTCGAAGCCTGCTTGCCCTTAGGGCCGGTCGTGACGTCAAACGAAACCTTTTGGTTCTCCTGCAGGCTCTTGAAGCCAGTACCCTGAATCGCGGAGAAGTGCGCGAACACATCCTCACCGCCGCCGTCCGGGGTAATGAAGCCAAAGCCCTTGGAATCGTTGAACCATTTAACAGTACCAGTTGCCATAATCTAAACTTTCCTCAAAATAAACATTGAATGTAGTGGGCAGCGACCCGGACAAAAAATGCCCCGGATAACGGCTTGCACCGCGCTAATCTACGCCTGCCTACCACCTGAAGTCCACAAAATTTGTTCTTCAGGCCAATTACGATGGGGCCGGGCCGTTTGATTTCAAGGCCGCGCCCGCCTCCAGCACCCCCTTCGAGAGTGGAAAGATCCCGGTTTTCGGCGCCGTCCGGATGCCGTCCGGGCCCCGAATTTCCAGCCTGCTCGATCCGGCAGGCACCCGCCCCGGACAGGCAATCCGGGGCAAGTTGAGCTATACGATCAATAAGATGGCGCAAGCGGCGCGCATTACCGGGAGGCAGCGGGTTGAGGTATGGGTGAAGAAATTTCCACGGCCCGATTCCGCAGAGAGGACCAGCGGCGCTTTGCCGATCAACTGCGCGAGGAGACGGCGTTGCTTGGCCAGTGGGTCGAGGCCGGCCGTTTCTCGGAGAACGGGTTTACCCTCGGTTTCGAGCTGGAAGCCTGCCTGCTCGACCACAATGGTTTCCCGGCCCACATTAACGAGCGCCTGCTGAAGGTCTTCAACGGCCCGGACGTTGTTCCGGAATTGTCACGATTCAACGTCGAATTCAATTGTACGCCGCAGCCGGCGGGCGGGCGGGCATTGCACCTCGCCGAGCAGGATCTCGAAAGCGTGTGGCGCCGCTGCAACGAGAGCGCGCACGCGCTGGACGCCAATATCGTCATGATCGGCACGCTGCCGACGTTGCGGGAATCCGACCTGACGCTGGCCGCCATCTCGCGGATGAAGCGCTACCATGCCCTCAACAATGCCGTGCTCCGTCATCGCCACGGCCGGCCCCTGCACATCGATATCGACGGCGCCGAGCGCCTGGTGACGGACCACGGCGACGTGATGCTGGAGTCGGCCGCCACCTCGTTCCAGATCCACCTCAAGACGCCGCAGTCGCTGGCGCACCGCTATCTCAATGCCTCGATGATGGTCTCGGGACCGGTGCTCGCGGCCTGCGGCAACTCGCCGTTCGCTTTCGGCAAGGGGCTGTGGGAGGAGACTCGGATCCCGTTGTTCGAGCAGTCCGTGTCCCTCGGCGACGAAGGCGACGGCAATGCGGTGCAGCGGGTTACGTTCGGCAGCGGCTATCAGGCCTCAATGGTCGAATGCCTGTGGGAGAACGTCGAGGCCTTTCCCGTCCTCCTGCCGATCCATTTCGACGAGCCGTCGGAGAACTTCCGTCACCTGCGCCTGCACAACGGCACCATCTGGCGCTGGAACCGTCCTCTGGTCGGGTTCGAGACGGACGGCCGGCCGCATTTCCGCATCGAACACCGGGTGCTGCCCGCCGGTCCAAGCTTTACGGATATGCTCGCCAACGCGGCGCTGTATCTGGGCCTGGTCCACCATGTCGTGAATTCCGGCATGGAGGCGCGCGGCGATCTGCCCTTTGCGCAGGCGCGTGCCAACTTCTACGAAGCGGCGCGCCGCGGCCTGGCCGCTGAACAGGACTGGCCGGGCGTCGGCAGGCTACGTGCCGACGCACTGCTGAGCGGCGAACTGATCGCGGCGGCGCGCGCGGGCCTGGCGACGATGGGCATCGACGCAGACGACGCGGCACACTATCTCGACGTGATCGCGGCACGGGTGCAAAGCGGCCAGACAGGGTCGGCTTGGCAGCGCGCGGCGCTGAAGGCGAATGACGGCGACCTGCAGAAGATGATGGCGGTGTACTGCGAGCAGCAGCGCAGCGGCGCACCCGTGCACGAATGGACCTTGTAGGAAGGATGAGAGCCTGAAATGCAGCTGACGATACTCGACCACCTCCCGGAT
>CAYVOU010000180.1:0-4797 GCA_964453295.1 uncultured Gammaproteobacteria bacterium | reverse complement strand
ACGGCATAGGCCTTCATGAATTCTGCCTTGGCGAGGGCGGAACGCGCGGCGAGGTAGCGCTCGATCATTTCTTCCTGTAGCGACGCGGGCACGACCCGGCGCACGTCTTCGAGCAGCGAGACCAGGTCGAAGACGCAGGGAGCCCGCACCGCATCCTGAAAATCGAGCAGGCCGCAGGCGGCGGTGCCAGGCCTAGGCAGCCGCATCAGGTTGTCGACGTGAAAATCGAACAGCGCGACGGTCTCCGGCGCGCCGTTGCGCAGCGGCAGGACTTCCCGCCATGCGGCTTCGAAGGCACTGCGCACCGGCGCTGGCGGCGCCGCGCCATGGATGGCAGGCCAGTACCAGTCCAGCAGCAGCGAGACTTCCCGCAGGGCGCGCGTGTCGTCGAACACCGGTAGCGATTCAAGGTCGGCGGGCGTGACCCGGTCGTGGAGTGCAACCAGCGTATCGATTGCCAGTCGGTATAGCGCGCCCTCGTCCTGGCCCGCCGACAAGGCCCGGGTGAAGGTTTCATCGCCCAGGTCCTCCAGCAGCAGGAAGCCGCCTTCCATGTCGCGGGCCAGGATCTCGGGCGCGCTGAGTCCCAGCCGCTTGAGCAGGGTCGCGATGCGCACGAAGGCCTGCACGTTTTCGTGGGTCGGCGGCGCGTCCATCAAAATGGCCTGCCGCCCTGCCCGCGAAAGGCGTTCATAGCGGCGAAAGGAGGCATCGCCGCTCAATGGCGAACGCACGGCATCGCCCCAGCCGGCGTCGGCCAGGAAGCGCTGTAAACGGGCCCGGCGTGCCGGTTCGATTTGAGGGGAGGCGCTCATGCGTCCTTGTGATGCTCGTTCGTTTCTTTGCGTTCTAGACAGGTCGGCGGTCGCCCACGTTCACACGGCGCCCTGTCGTGCGTTGAAATTTTTCCAGGGAAACGTCGTCTTTCTCATGAGGATCTCGTCGCGGCCGGCTACGAGCAGATCCGGCAGGCGGCCGATTTCGAGATATCCATGGCGGGCGTAAAAAGCGGCGCGCGGGTTCACTGAAATCCGATACACACAGGTACACGTTCGGCCAATGGCGAAAAGCGCACACCTCCATTCTATCCAGAAGGCGGCTGCCGATCCGGTTGCCGCGACAGGCGGCATCAACGACCAGTAGCTTGAGATATTCTCCCAGCAATACGCCCGGAGTCGACATGCACAATCCCACGACTTTGCCTTCACGGGTCGCCACCAGCAGATTGGCCGCGGCGGCCGATCGGGCGATTGCCTCAAGGTCACTGTCGCCGTAGTCCAAGCTGCGCCACGGATCCGAATCCGCCATCAGGCGCCGGAAATTCCCGGCGTCCAGCTGCGTGCGTTTCTCGATCCGGATGTCCACCCGGGGCCTGTCAGTTCGGCAGGCGGCCCGCGTTCGGGTGGCCCCGGCATTCCTGCAGCAGGCTGCCCACGGTGACGAAGTCGAAACCCTTTTTGCGCAGTGCAGACACAAATACCGGCAGCGCCTTGGGCGTGCCGACGCCGCGGCCGTTGACGTGCATGACCACGATGCTGCCGCCGCGCGCATGTGCCAGGACCTCGTGCTCAATCCCGGCCGGCGTGACATGCGGGTCGGGATCGCCGGTGACCACGTCCCATAACACCGGTGTCAGGCCGTCGTCCTTGCTCAGCGTAGGCAGGATCGCGGGCAGGTCGCCATAGGGCGGGCGGAACATCGGGTCGGGATGCGCGTGCAACCTGACCAGGCTTTGCTGGCCCTGCGCAATGTCCTTGAGATCGGCGGTTTCGTCGGCGTCGGTGAGATGGCGATGGCGGTAGCCGTGGGAGGCGACTTCGAAGAACGGCACCGAGGCGAGGCGTGAAAATTCGCGCCGGTGGGTTTCGGCCCATCGCCCGGAAACGAAGAACGTCGCCGGGATATGCTGGCTTTCGAGATAATCGACGATAGTGTTTGAGAAACCCGGGATGTGGCGGGTCGGGCAGGCATCGAAAGTGAGGGCAATCTGCTGACGGCTGCGCGGCCCGTGGGTGAAAGCGCCGTCTTTCCAGCCGCAGCGGGTCGCGTCGCGTCCGCCGGTCGTACCGGCGTTGGCGGCAGCGGGGAGGCCGGTGGCGAGGGTGATTGCGGACAGCAGCAATGCCGCAATGAAGCCGGCATTGCGGCGGCGATGACAACGGTGGGTGTTTTTCGGCATGTTCCTGCCTGTCGGTCCGGCATTATTCCCGTTGCAGTCGCCTGGCGGGTCCGGGGCCGGTAACGCTTGATTGTGACTTCGGCCGTGGGCGAAGGCAACGAAACGACGCGGTCAGGGCGTGAGAGTGCGGCCGGGTCAGGGCGCGCGCTTCATCGAGTCAAAGAAGTCGCCGTTGTTCTTGGTGGCCTTGAGACGTTCGAGCAGGAATTCGATCGCCGCGATTTCGTCCATGGGCGAGAGCAGCTTGCGAAGGATCCAGATCTTCTGCAATTCGTCGGCGTTGGTTAGCAGCTCTTCGCGCCGCGTGCCGGAGCGGTTGATGTTGATGGAGGGATAGATTCGCTTCTCGGCAATCTTGCGCTCAAGATGAATTTCGTTGTTGCCGGTGCCCTTGAACTCCTCGTAAATGACTTCGTCCATGCGCGAACCGGTATCGACCAGAGCCGTGGCCATGATCGTCAGCGAGCCGCCTTCCTCGATGTTGCGCGCGGCGCCGAAGAAGCGCTTTGGCCGTTGCAACGCATTGGCATCGACACCACCGGTCAGCACCTTGCCCGATGATGGGATGACGGTGTTGTAGGCGCGCGCCAGACGCGTGATGGAATCGAGCAGGATGATGACATCGCGCTTGTGCTCCACCAGCCGCTTGGCCTTCTCGATCACCATTTCGGCCACCTGTACGTGCCGGGTGGCCGGCTCGTCGAAGGTGCTGGATACCACCTCGCCGCGTACCGAACGTTCCATCTCGGTGACTTCCTCGGGACGTTCGTCGATGAGCAGGACGATCAGGTAACACTCGGGATGATTGGTGACGATGGACTGGGCAACGCTTTGCAGCAGCATGGTCTTGCCGGCTTTCGGCGGCGAAACGATCAGGCCGCGCTGGCCTTTGCCGATGGGCGCCACCAGGTCGATCACCCGTGGCGTCAGATCCTCGGTGCTGCCGTTACCGCGTTCCAGCGTGAGGCGGTTGTGTGCGAACAGGGGGGTGAGATTTTCGAACAGCACCTTGTTCTTGGCATTTTCCGGCGGCTCGAAGTTGATCTCGTTGACCTTGAGCAGGGCGAAATAGCGCTCGCCCTCTTTCGGTGGGCGGATGGTGCCGGAGATCGTGTCGCCGGTGCGCAGGTTGAAGCGCCGGATCTGGCTGGGCGACACGTAGATGTCGTCCGGACCCGCCAGATAGGAGCTGTCCGCCGAGCGCAGGAAGCCGAAGCCGTCCTGCAGGATTTCCAGTACCCCCTCCCCGGTGATGTCTTCCCCTTTGCGGGCGTGGGCCTTGAGAATAGCGAAAATCTGGTCCTGTTTGCGCATGCGCCCAACGCCTTCAAGGTCCAGGGAGCGCGCAAGATCGGCAAGTTCTGTGGGAGGTTTTTTCTTGAGTTCAGACAGGTTCATGGCTCGAATTTCCGGGAGGTAGAACGGGGTTTTCCTTGGCTCAACGCCAACCGAACGGGGCGGGAACGCGCCCGGTGACCGGCCTTGGGAAATAGGGAACGCGCGGTGGAAACTAAACTACAGGTGTCCGAGTATTCTCGTTCTGAAGGCTTAAGATAGCACCCGGCCGGGCAGGCGTCCAGTACCGCCCATCAGGGTCGAGTGAGCCGTTACAGGTTGCCGTCGATAAATGCGGTCAGTTGCGATTTGGACACGGCGCCCACTTTGGTCGCCTCCACGTTGCCGCCCTTGAACAACATCAGCGTCGGTATGCCTCGGATGCCGTATTTCGGGGGTGTACCGGGGTTTTCGTCGATATTGAGTTTGGCGATCTTGACTTTTCCCGTATACTCCGCCGCGATTTCATCCAGTATAGGGGCGATCATTTTGCACGGACCGCACCATTCGGCCCAATAATCCACCAATACGGGTTCGGACGATTTCAGGACTTCTGTTTCAAACGTATCGTCGGTGAGGTGGACAATTCCTTCACTCATCTAAGGCAACCCCTTTTCAAATGCGCGGTCCCAATCTAGGACCATTATGCTGGATAAATATCTATTTGAGCCCATTAATGTGGCTAATGCAAGTCCACCTCCGGCACAATTCCTGCTATCCTCCGGGTACTTATGACTACTGAACATCTTACTCACCAAGAATTTTCCGCGCTTAATCTTCCCCCCACCATCGCTCAGGGCGTTCACGACGCAGGTTTTACCCGCTGTACCCCGATCCAGGCCGAAGCCCTGCCGCCTTCCCTCGCAGGCAAGGACGTGGCGGGTCAGGCTCAAACCGGTACCGGTAAGACTGCCGCGTTTCTGCTCGCGACGTTTTCGCGCCTGGTAAAGGAACCCCCGCGGCCCGAGCGCAGGGCCACGCAGCCGCGCGCACTGATTCTGGCGCCGACGCGTGAACTGGCGATCCAAATCCACAAGGACGCTGAGGTGTTGGGTGCCCACACCGGCCTCAAACTCGGTCTCGTCTACGGCGGCACCGGATATGAGGAACAGCGTCAGACGTTGGAAGCCGGGGTGGACGTGTTGATCGGGACCCCGGGGCGCATCATCGACTACTTCATCGACGAATATACAAACGCGCGGACCCCCAACCCGTGCGTCATGTGCAACAACTGGATCAAATTCGGCCGCCTGTTCGACTACGCCGACAACGTGGGGGCCGAG
>CAYVOU010000179.1:0-4801 GCA_964453295.1 uncultured Gammaproteobacteria bacterium | reverse complement strand
CATCGTAGGTGAAGCGCAGCCCATTCGGCGTAATGAAGGTCGGTTTCCGGTTCTGGGCGAAGCTCCAGTGGCCGGACGGTGGGGCATCGACATTGCTGTAGTAGCCCGCGGTCGAATTTGAATCAGCTTCCGCGTCCGATCCCGCGGCCGTGGCTTGCGGCACCACCGTGTCGCAAGGGTAAATGAAACAGAAGCGGTTCACGATGCGCCGGTTGAGCGGGCCGGGCTTGTCGATGCGCGGACCGCTGACAATGATCGACTGGCCGTTGAACACGAGCCGCAATTCATCGTGCGCCTCGACGACGATTGTGACGTCGGTGAAATCTCCGATGGTACGGCTCATGTCCCGCAAGCGCTGTGCGTAATCGGAGGTCGATACCGCCCAGTTGGCCAGTTCCCGGCGCGCTTTGCGTTCTGCCGCCGGATCCGTGCGGCGCTTTTTCCTTTTCTGCGGCGGATTGGCAACCTGCTCCTGGGCGCGCACCACTTCTTCATCGTAGGCATTCGCCATCTCTTCCAGGGCAATGCGCGCGAACTCGGCACGATAGTCAACCGGGCTCCCGGCGAGCGATTTCGCGACTGCCATGAGAGGCAGGACGGAAGCGTCGTATTGCGTGCCGGCCGCACGCACTGTGGCAGGGTGCAATTGCAGGAGTAAGGCCAAAGACACGGCGGCGAGCGCCGGTAATCCGGCCCGGATCGTTCCCGGCAAATGGCGTTTCAACACTTTGGGTACGCACCTTGGGCGAAGGACGCCGGCTATTAGCAGGCCGCCGCCGATCCTTGTCAACCGGCGAGCGTACGTTCTGCGAATAATGTTTGGACGTCGCCCAGGCGGGCCAGGTTCAACCCGCGAATGCGGCTTCCTCGTACAGGCGTGCTTTCACCGCCTGCCAGAGCGCCGCGTAGGCGCGTCCGGGGTCAGAGCTGGCCGCAAACGTCGCGACCGGTGCCTGGTGTTCTCCCATGCGCTCGATGATGCTGGAATAGGGAATGAAGATGTGCAGGAGTTCGGGATGGGTGGCGGCAAAGAGCTGCACCATCTGCAGGTGCAGGCCGCGACGGCGATCGAGCATGGAGAAAAACGGCATGCAGCGCACCTCGCCGTAACCGCGTTCGCGGCAGAATTCGACCAGCATGTCGTAGGCGCGCAGCGACAGGTGCGTTGGGATGATGGGAATGATGAGGGCATCGGCGGCACCAACGATGTTCTCGGAAACCAGGGAGATGCCGGGCGGACAGTCGAGGATGACGTATTCGTACTCTTCCTCCAGCGGCTGCAGGATCTTGCCGAGGCGGCGCTCCGAATGCTTCTCTCCATTAAGGATCAGATCAAGGTTACGGTGCGAGAAATCGGCCGGCACTATGTCGAGATTGGCGTAGTCGGTGGCGTGAATCGCCTTGAGGATGCGGCCCTTCTCGCTCACCAATTTCTCGCTGCCGCCCTTGATCCTGGCGTCGACGCGGAAGTAATAGCTGGCGGCGCCCTGCGGGTCCAGGTCCACGACCAGGGTGCGCGCGCCATCCAGTGCCGCAAAATAAGCCAGGTTTACCGCCGCCGCCGTCTTTCCGACACCGCCCTTGAGGTTATACGCCGCCAGTACCCGCATGACTGCTCTCCCCCAGTTGCTCGTACCATTGTCTGTTTTTCTTGCGTGCGAAGTGACGGGCGCCTTTCGCGCAGTCCGCCTTCATCGCCGTGCGCTGCTTGCGCAGCAGCCGGTCCAGCTTCGCTATCCAGATCGGCCCCGCCGGATCGGCCCGTGCCGGCCATATGTCCCGGCATTGTTGCAACAGACCCCGCTGCACGTCCACATCGCACAGAGCACCCAGCAGATCCTGCATATTGCGCAGTTCCTTGCGCTGGTGCTGTGCCGCCTCACCGCTGAGAATCGGCTGGAAGGCGTCCAGCATGTATCGCATTTCCTTGCAGTCCTTGCGTAGCGTGTGCAAGCGATCCATCGAGCTTTTTGGCTTGATGTGCCGGGCTTCATGGAAAACCTGGCGGGCATGGTCGCGCAGCCGCCTGCCCGCCACCGCCGTGAGATCGGCGGGCCCGCCGTCGGTCGACGCACGTGCCGGCGTCAGCGCCGCCCAGGCCCCTTTGAGCTGCTGATAGCGCCCTGCCTCCAGCGCGCGCTTGAACTGGCGTCGCGCCAGCCGGCGACGGCCCGCGATGACTTTGACCAGGGTGGTCGCCAACGGTGGCGAGGCCGACATCTGTTCGAGGTGCACGGCTATCTGTTCGGCGAACACGTCCCAGTCGCGGCAATGACCGGTCGCCTTCGCGAGCCAGGCGAGGTCACGCCGCAGCCGCGTCATCGCGGCAGGGGCGAAGAGATCGCCAAAGTGCTTGACCATGGTCCGGCTTCGGCGGAGGGCGACGCGGAAATCGTGCAAGGCCTCGGCATCGACACCCGCCAGGGCGCCGGCTTCGTTGTGCACCATCTGGCGGTAATAGCCCTGCAGGATGCCGGCGATCACCGTCGCCGCCGGCGCCCCCGCCGCCTGGCCCCCACGACCGGCTTCGCTCACCGCTTCGGCACTCATGTCATGCCCCGCGCCTCCTGGATGCGCTCATACGCGCGCCGTATTTCCTGGGTCTTCTGCGTCGCGAGCTTCATCATCTCCTCCGGCAATCCGCGCGCAACCAACTTGTCGGGATGGTGCTGGCTGATCAGCTTGCGGTAGGCGCGCTTGATCTCGGCGTCGCTTGCGCTGCTTTTCAGGCCCAGCAGCGCATAGGCTTCTTCAAGCGGCAACGTCTGGCTGCGCCGCGCCTGGCCACCAGCCTCGTAGGCATGACGGTATTGCATTTGCAGCATCGCCAGCAAGGACTGGTAGACGGCGATCGGAACGCCCAGGCGCAGGCAGATGCGCTGCAACATCGCATCCTCCTGCTGGTGCAGCACGCCATCGGCCAGCGCCGCGCCAATCTGGATCTCGAGAAACATGCGCAGCAGCGACGGCTGGTAGCGGCACTGGTCGCGGAGCTGGCGCAAGGTGTCGTCCAGCGGGAACCCGGCCTCCTTGCCGCGGCGGAACAGCTCCATCGCCAGCTTGCGCTGCGGATCGGAAAGCTCCATTTGGTTCATTACCGATCGCGCCAGCGCGATCTCCGACTCCGAGATGTGGCCGTCGACCTTGCAGAGATGCCCCATCACCGCGAAGGTCGCGGTGAAGAAGGCAGTTTGGCGGCTTTCCCGCGTGTAGGATTCGGAGGCCGGGCGAGTAGCGGGTTGATCGAGCTGATGGCCCAGCGCGGCGCCCAGCAACGCACCTATCGGCCCGCCGATGGCGAAACCGAACGCGCCACCTATAATTTTTCCCCACCAGCTCATTTGTTCAGGATGGCGGTTGCGCTGATCCGGCGCAACCCCGCGCTGCTGATTCGCGACGATACATCTTCGTTCCCCACTTACCGACGCTCTCGTTCGGGAAAGGAGGACAAGCGCGGCACATATTTGTCAGGCGATCCGGAGAACGCGGACGCGCCGATAGGCTTACAGGGTTTCCGCCGCGAAGTCGGCCAGCCGCGATCGTTCGCCCCGCATCAATATGATGTTGCCGCTGTGTGCCCATCCCTTGAAGTGGTCGACGACGTAGGTCAGCCCCGAGGTGGTTTCGCTCAAGTAAGGCGTATCGATCTGGGCGATGTTGCCCAGCGCCACGATCTTGCTGCCCGGTCCGGCGCGGGTGATCAACGTCTTCATCTGCTTGCTGGTCAGATTCTGCGCCTCGTCGAGGATGATGTAGCGGTTCAGGAAGGTGCGCCCGCGCATGAAGTTGAGCGAACGGATCTTGATGCGCTTCTGCAGCAGATCGGCGGTCGCGGCCCGCCCCCATTCACCGCCGACCTCGGTCTGGGTCAGCACTTCCAGGTTGTCGAGCAGCGCACCCATCCAGGGCGTCATCTTTTCCTCCTCGGTGCCTGGCAGGAAACCGATGTCCTCGCCGACGGGGATAGTGACGCGGGTCATGATGATTTCGCGATAGCGCTTCAGTTCCATCGTCTGCATGAGGCCGGCAGCCAGTGCCAGCAGCGTCTTGCCGGTGCCGGCCGTACCCAGCACGCTGACGAAGTCCACTTCCGGATCCATCAGCAGGTTCAGGGCGAAGTTCTGCTCGCGGTTGCGGGCGGTAATACCCCAGATGGCATTGTGGTGGTTGCGGTAGTCGACGGCGCGCTCGATGACCACGCGTTCGCCCTCGACCCGCCTGACCATCGCCTCGAACTCCTCCTCGCCGGGACGGTACAGGCACTGGTTGGGAACCAGCTTCTGCACCAGCGGACCGGTAATGGCGTAAAACGTGCGCCCGCCTTCCTGCCAGCATTCCAGCTTCTCTCCGTGTTGCTCCCAGAAGTCCTCGGGCAGCATTTCGACGCCGCTGTAGAGCAGGCTGACGTCGTCCAGCACCTTGTCGCTAGAGTAGTCCTCGGCGGATATGCCGAGTACGCGCGCCTTGATGCGCAGGTTGATGTCCTTGGATACCAGACAAACATGCGTGTCCTTGTGCATGTTCTGCAGGGCGATGGTGGTCGCCAGGATTGAGTTGTCGGGCTTGTTGCCCGGCAGTGGTGCCGCCAGATCCGGCGGCAGCGAATGGATCTGGGTCTGCAGAAACAGGCGCCCCGAGGGCAGCTTGCCGTGAAAACCGCCGTTCATGGGGCTGGGCAGCGGCATGATCGTCAGCCCGGATGGCCTCATCCTGAGCAACAACCACGTGGTTGGAGGCGCTACGCAGATCAAAGTGTTCCTGTCCAACGGCGAGGAATACCCGGCTCGTCTCGTGGGCGCGG
>CAYVOU010000178.1:0-4832 GCA_964453295.1 uncultured Gammaproteobacteria bacterium | reverse complement strand
CATCGTCAACTAAGATACAGTATTGCGGCGCATGGACAAGGGCGGTAGAGAATTAGAATAAGAGTCTTTGAGATCCGACCTTAAGCGGTGCGAGTCAATTATTGCCTGCGGTTGGCAATGACTCGACTCGCTCGGCGGGGGTGACGCTGTCGTGTTTGTCGGTGAAGGCTTTGCCGGGGCGGAAGGCGGCTTTGGTGATTTTACCGTTTTCGTCGGAGAGGATGGCTTTCCAGCCGGAGGCGAAGGTGATGTAGGCCTTGCCGTCTTTTTCCTCCCATGAACCGCCGAAACCTTCCTCCAGGGTGCTGCGCACCCGGCCGTCCCTGGTCAGTGTGATGTAGTAGGTGAGGCCCTTGGTGGATTGAAGCTTCCAGATGCCGGTCCAATCGGCGGCGAAGGCCGCGCCTGCGATGCCTAAGAACAATATCAATGCGGTGATGAGTTGTTTCATTTTCGCCATATCGGGCCGGCTCGGCCTTTCCCGGGTTTTGAGGCAGTTGGCACATTGTACCAATTCCAATGTCAGATCACGGTTGAACCGCGATACACGTTAGAGAGCTCTATACCGGCGTCCGTTGGACTTAATCCAGCCCGCGGATGCGCGAAGCCGGTCGGGCTGTTTCCTTGAGGTTGATCTAGATCAATATCTCGGCATTTTCCCTGTTTCGCGGAACGGAACGACAATCAAGGTTCGCCTGTGCCAGCCGATACGCCTTCAGGGAAAATGCGGCGGTTGATGGCGTCAACGCGGAGAGTCTTTCATGAAGTTCATTGTTTCGAGTGTTCGCAACAAATTGCTGGCCATTACCGGGGCCGGTACCGCGTTGCTAAGTATTGGGGCGGCCGTCGGGTTATTTCTGTTCTGGTCCAGCGCCCATCGCATGGAAAGCTTGTTGACGCACGACGCGGCCTATGAGGCAACGCTGCGTCAATTGCAAGTCATGGCGACGGCCGGGGCCGAACAGAACTCCACATTACAGACTGTGTCCGATCGGCTGCACGTGCTCGCCAGTGAGTCCGCCGACACCCCCTCCGCCGATGTTATCAAGAAGGTCAGCGCGCAAGCCGACGAAGTCCTGCATGCGGTTCCGAATTCCCCGAACCGCGCCGGGGAAGTCGGGCGTGCCGTCGGCCAGGCTGCAGATACCATTGCCCAAAGAATTGCCGCCAGCAGCGCCACCGAAGGCAAGGCGCTTACCCGGAACGCTTTGGTGACGGCCGCACTCATGGCGGTCGTGGTCGTGCTCGCCTTTCTGGTGTTTACCGTATTCGTCCGACGAGGCCTGCTTGCACCTACCGCCGCACTCGTCGAGGACCTCAAGCGTCTTTCCACCTGTGATTTTTCCAAACCGGTACGGGTGTTGTCCTGCGACGAGTTGGGTCAGGTCGCAAGCTGCGCTGCCCTGGTCCAGGATCATATCGGCACGCTGGTGAAACAGGTCCGCGACTCGGTCGCACGCCTGAACGCGTCGGCGGGCGGCATGCAGCAGGTGGTGGAACGGACCTTGGCCGCTACCGCGTCGCAGCAGTCGGAGTCCGAAATGGTTGCCACCGCCATGGAGGAGATGGCCGCCAGCGTCCAGAACGTGGCGCAGAATACCTCGGCCGCCGCCACGGCCACGCGCGAGGCCACCACGGAAGCGGAAAATTCGCAAACCGTGGTTCGTTCCGCCATCGCTGCAATTGAGACGCTTGCCACCTCGGTTGAACGCAACGCCGCGGTGATACGGACCGTGGATGAGGACAGCGTGAAGATCGGCGGCGTTCTCGATGTGATCAAGGGCATCGCCGACCAGACCAACCTGCTGGCATTGAATGCCGCCATTGAGGCGGCGCGCGCGGGCGAGCAGGGACGCGGATTCGCCGTGGTGGCCGACGAGGTGCGCACTTTGGCGCAGCGCACCCAGGTTTCGGCGAGCGAGATCCAGGCGATGATAACCCGGCTGCAGCAGAGCACCACCGAAGCCGTCAACGCGATGGATCGCAGCCGCGAGGTCGCGGCCAAAGGGGTGGAGCAGGCGAATCACGTTCACACGTCTCTCGACGTCATTACCGGCTCCGTGCGCACGATAGACGGCATGAATACCCAGATTGCCTTTGCCTCGGACGAACAGACCAAGGTCGCCGATGAGATAAGCCGCAATATCGTTCACGTCCGTGACGTCACCCTGACCACGGTGGACGGGGCGCGGGAAACCGCGCAGGCGACCGAAGAACTGGTAGGTCTGGCGGCCGACCTGGACACCCTCGTCAGTAAGTTTCACCTCTAAACCTCACCCTCATACGTTGCGCGGCAGTGCGCTCTGACTGGAACGGACGAGGGCCGTCGCGGCGGTATTACGCATGCTCGACCGGCGCGGTGTGCGCAAGGGCGTGGCATTGCCGTTCTCTTGGTGGGTCCGACCCTGGCCACAATTATCTGTAAGCCCACCGTTTCTAACGGGGTCGCATATTCGGCAATCGGGCACTGCACAGGATCTGCGCCTTGGTAAAACGTTTATCAATCAAAGCCATGTTCCGCCGTGAGCTTCGTTTCTTTGCGTATCGTCGACATTGCGCCCTGTCCTGGTTGGTTCTTCCAACCGGGGAAGCCAACTTGCGCTGTTCGAACGTTGCCTTGTTCTTTAGATCTACGGGGTGTCGCCGGCAACGGCGGAATTTTCGCGATTTGCCCGGGTTCCAAGCGTTTCGGAAAGGTCGGGATCATCCGTTCGTCTGGTATCCGTGGACCAGGCCGGTGTGTTAGTGCGATAGGGCCACAGGCGGCGCCCAGCGCCCGGCGAGGACGATAGCGTAATGCTCTGCTGTAGCCGCGATCGCCGGCCGGGAGATAAGATGGCTGGCAACCGTGGCGATTCCGCGGGATAAGCCGGTCGCTCGGCGGGCTCGGATACGCCAAGGGACCATGTGGTACGGTGGTTTGCCTGGCTTGGGGCAAGTCAATGGTCAGGCTGTCAGGATAGGAGGCGCATGTGGCGAGCACGAAAAAGAAAACGAATAGAAGAGTAAAAAAGGCGGCTGCCGAGAAAACGCCCGCGCCGGCTCAGGCCGTCCGTCAGGCGCGGGACCTCGACGCGGACAGTCTTGATGTCGCCAACGTCGAACGGCGCATTGGCAGTGTCCTGAGGCGCCACCGGACCCGTAGCGGCCTGACCCTGGCCGAACTCGCGGTGGGGTCCGGGATCAGCCCGGCCATGCTGAGCCGGATCGAAACCGGGGCGGCGGCGGCTACGCTGGAAACCTTGATGCGCGTTGCCAAGACGCTGGGGGTGACGGTGTCGTCCCTGTTCCGGGAGATCGAGGATGCAGCCGGGCACGCACAGGTCATCAAGCGCGGCAAGGGCATGGAAGTCGTTCGCAGCGGCACCAAGAAGGGCTATGCGTACTCGCTGCTGGCCTATCACCAGGGGCCCGAGAAGCATTTCGAGCCGTTCCTCATCACCATGACCGAGCAGAGCAAGGCCTATCCCGAGTTCGAGCATGCCGGGACCGAGTTCATCTACATGCTCGAGGGGAAGATGCAATACCGTCACGGTGATCGGACCTACCTTCTGGAGCCGGGCGATGCAATGACCTTCAACGGCCAGGTTGTGCACGGCCCGGTGCGCATGTTCGAGTCCTCGACCAAGTTCATCGACGTCATCATCTACGCACCCGGAGAAGCGCCGTAGAGATCAGCGAAACGGATTGGCAAAAAAATGCCCTTGCGACCCGTTGGATCGCAAGGGCTTCAGTAAGCGCGGCGTTAGCCGTGGAAGATGTGGTTGGTGATCACGACGATCGCAATTCCGGCCGCCAGAGCGAGGAACGGCAGGATCCCGGCCCGTTTTTCGGCGGACTTGCCCGGCGCGACCTGGAGGTCCTCAAGCATGCGCGCCGGAAACTGGCCCTTGTCGACCACGTAATGGCGGTACCAGAACACCGGCAGGATTAACGCAAGCGCGACGATACCGGTGGACAGGGTGCCGGCTCCCCAGACATTGGCGCCGCCGCCCAGCATGAAGGCATTGACGAAAGCCAGCACCACGCCGAGCGCCATGACCCAGGTCGGACACTTGAAAGGCCGCTCGATGTGCGCATTGTCCATCCGGTGGATCCAGCCCGCGTGCAGGTTAAGGTAGATGAACACGAGGTAGCAGATGTTCGATACCGCCAGCACGAACAAATAATCCGACATCGTCAGCAATATCAGGTTGAACGTCAGGTCCGTCCACATCGCGCGCGTGGGCGCGCCGTGCTTGTTCACGTGCGAGAGGTATTTCGGCAGCCAGCCGTCGACCGAGCCCTGGTAGAGCGTGCGGGACGATCCGGCCATGGACGTCATGACGCCGAGCAGCAGCGACAGGATGAGCATGATGACCAAAAGCCCCTGAAACAGTCTGCCACCGCCGACCATGTGGGCCATTGCCGCCGCGACTCCCGAGCCGTCGACGATGCCTGGTGACAGCATGCCGTCGACGCCCAGAGATCCCTGGAACGACAGCGGGATGAGCGTGTAAGTCGCAACGCAGAGCACGCCGGACCAGAGAATGGCCTTGAACGTATCGGTCTTGGGATTACGGAATTCGCGCGTGTAGCACACCGCCGTTTCGAAGGCGTACGACGACCACGAGGCGATATAGATGCCTCCGATGAACAATGTCCATCCGGGGAGATTCCAGCTGCCGTCAATGGCCGCACCCTTGTCGTTGAAGGCGATGGGCACGAAGGGCGTGAAGTTCTGCTTCGGCATGTCGCCGGTGATCAGCGGCACCAGCGCCACGAGCAACAGCGGCGTCAATGCGGCTACGCCCAATATGGTCTGTATCTTCGCGGTGCGTAGAATTCCCTGA
>CAYVOU010000177.1:0-4844 GCA_964453295.1 uncultured Gammaproteobacteria bacterium | reverse complement strand
GGATCGTGCGGCATACTTCCTCGTCAAGCAGCCACTTTTCAAGGCTCATCGATATGTAAGAGCCAAGTTGACCGCAAGCCTGAAAAATGAAATTCGCCCCGTTGCGCACCGCCGTGCTCATCATCAGAGTTCCCTCGGCCATCGCCTGGGTGTCGGGACAATGGGCATTGGTCAGCATTCCGCCCGTCCAGCGCCGGTCGACCCAAGGCATGCCGCAGCGCATGGCTTCCTGGCGGATCGTCTCCTGCGCGGACTTCTTGGTGCCGACGAAAAGGATCGTGCCCTTGCGGGCAGCGAGCTTGCTGACAAAATTGATGGCCTCGTTGAACAGAGGCATCGTTTGCTCGAGGTTGATAATGTGGACTTTATTGCGTTCCCCGAAGATGTAGGGGCCCATCTTGGGATGCCAGAAACGGGTCTGGTGGCCGAAATGCACGCCGGCCTCCAGCATCTGGCGCATGGTAACTTCTGCCATAGTATTGACTCCAGGTCAGGGTTGAGCCTCCACCTACCCCGGTGACCGACCCGTCGCGCGTGCGCGTCCGGGCACCCTGGCCACAGTGTCGGTAGGTGTGCGGGTTATTGCCGGAAATTGGCAATTGCTTCAAAAGCGGGCGCTTTATACCATAGAAGGCTGGACGCAACAATTGCAAAGTCCTGATTTCCAGAAATATCGCGGCAAAGCCAAGCTGCCTGCGTGCTGACCAACCCTAGAGACACTAGCCGCCAAAAATGCCAGTTACAATCAAAACCCCCGAAGAAATCGAGAAGATGCGCGTCGCCGGACGCCTGGCGGCCGACGTGCTGGAAATGATCGCGGCGCACGTCAAGCCCGGGATCACGACCAACGAGCTGGACAGGATCTGCCACGATTTCATCGTCCAGGAACAGCAGGCTATTCCCGCACCATTGAATTACCGCGGATTTCCCAAGTCGGTCTGTACCTCGATCAACCACGTCGTCTGCCATGGCATCCCCAACGACCGGGCGCTGAAAAACGGCGATATCGTCAATATCGACATCACCGTCATCAAGGACGGCTACCACGGCGACACCAGCGAGATGTTCTGCGTCGGAGAACCCAGTATCCGGGCCCGGCGGCTGGTGGAAATCGCCTACGAATGCATGAAGACGGGCATTGCCCTGGTCCGGCCCGGGGTCCGCCTGGGCGACATCGGGGCGGCCATCCAGCGCTACGCCGAATCGCACAATTTTTCGGTGGTGCGGGAATACTGCGGCCACGGCATCGGCCGCCAGTTCCACGAGGAGCCGCAGGTGCTGCACTACGGCACGGCCGGGACCGGCATGGCACTCGAGCCCGGCATGACCATCACGATCGAACCGATGATCAATACCGGCAAGCGCCATGTCACGCTGCTGCCGGACGGCTGGACCGTGGTGACCCGCGATCGCAGCCTGTCTGCCCAGTGGGAGCACACGATACTGGTCACGCAGGAGGGGCATGAGGTACTGACCAGGCGCCACGACGAGCAAATCGTCTAGATGAATATGCCCGCAGGCAGCCGCGACCGCGGTAAGCCGCTCGACCGGCCCTCCACTCGGCTTGGCGACGCCACCCCCGAGTTCAAAATCCGCTTGGCCGCGATCCGCGAGAAGATCCGCCAGGATTACTTCATGGGCGCGCCGGCCGATACCCTGGTGAGCGAGCTGGCGGCGGCGATCGACACCGTCCTGATCGCCGCCTGGCGGCTGGCCGGACTCCCGGAGACCGGAATGGCGCTGATCGCCGTGGGCGGTTATGGCCGCGGTGAACTGCAACCGGCCTCGGACATCGACATTTCGATACTGCTCCGGGACCCGCTCGACGCCGATTCCAGTTCCGGACTCGAAGCATTCGTCACCTTCCTGTGGGACATCGGACTCGAAGTCGGCCACAGCGTGCGCACCATCGAGGACTGCCGCCGGGAAGCCGAAGCCGACATCTCCGTGGCGACCAATCTCATGGAGGCCCGCCTCCTGGTGGGCGACACCACCCTGTTGGAAGCCATGAACGCCGCCACCGGGCCGGACAGCATCTGGCCAACGCCAAAGTTTTTCGAGGCCAAGCTGGCCGAACAGATCAACCGCCACCACAAATTCTACGACACAGCGCAGAACCTCGAACCGCATATCAAGGAAGGGCCGGGCGGCCTGCGCGACATCCAGGTCATCGGCTGGGTCGCGAAGCGATACTTCGGCGCCCGCACCCTGCACGACCTCGTCAGTCACGGATTTCTGACCGAGGACGAATTCAAGACCCTCAATGCCGGCCAGAACTTCCTCTGGCGCATCCGCTTCGGCCTGCACCTGCTGACCGGACGGCGCGAGGATCGATTGCTCTTCGACCATCAGCGGGCCATCGCCGAACAGTTCGGCTTCCGCGATCCCACGGGCCAGAACCATGAAATCGAACAGTTCATGAAACTGTTCTACCTCACCGTTCTCGACCTGAGGCGCCTCAACGAAATGCTGCTGGAGCTGTTTCAGGAGGCGATTCTTCACCGGGACCAGCCGGCCGAGATCGTGACGCTGAACAACCGCTTTCAGGTCAGGAATGGTTACATCGAGGCGCGCGACGAGCGGGTCTTCAATCGCTACCCTTTCGCCTTACTGGAGATCTTCCTGCTGCTGCAACAGCATCCCGAGATCCTGGGCGTGCGCGCCAGCACTATCCGTATGCTGCGCGACCATCGTCACCTGATAGACGACAAGTTTCGCGCAGACCTTCGCATACGCAGTCTGTTCATGGAGATCATCCGCCAGCCTCGCCGACTGGGGCACGAACTGTCGCGCATGCACCGATACGGCATCCTCGAAGCCTACCTGCCGGTTTTCGGCGCGGTCGTCGGCCTCATGCAGTTTGACCTGTTCCACGTCTATACGGTGGATGAGCACACCCTGTTCGTGGTGCGCAACCTGCGCCGCATGACCGTGCAGGACGATGGCGACGATCTGCCGTACTGCCGTGAAATCGTCGGCCGCATCCCCAAGCCGGAATTGCTGTACATCGCCGGACTGTTCCACGACATCGCCAAGGGCCGCGGCGGCGACCATTCCGAACTGGGCGAAAAGGATGCCATCGAATTCTGCCGAAACCACGGCCTGAGCCCATACGATACGCGGCTGGTCGGCTGGCTGGTGCGCAACCACCTGTTGATGTCCCGGACCGCCCAGCGCATGAACATCACCGAACCCGACGTCATCCACAATTTCGCCGGCATCGTTGGCGACAGGTTGCACCTCGACTATCTGTACCTGCTGACCGTGGCCGACATACGCGGCACCAATCCGACGTTGTGGACGAGCTGGAAATCAGCGCTGCTGCGCGATCTCCATCGCAGCACCACACGCGCCCTGCGGCGCGGGCTGGAACATCCCGTACAGCGCCAGGAACGCATCCTGGAAAACCAGGGGGAGGCGCTGGCTCTTTTGTGCAAAGCTGACCTGCACCACGGGTCGTTGCGCGAGCTGTGGGGCTCGCTCACACCGGACTACTTCCTGCGCCATTCGCCCGAGGAAATCGCCTGGCACGCGGAAGCCATCTTCAGTCACGGCGACAACCCGGAGCCGCTGGTCCTGCTGCGTCCGCACGCGCGCAGCGGTGGTACCGAAATTTTCGTTTACGCACCCGACCAGGACAATCTGTTTGCCATCACAACACAGGCACTGGACCAGATGGGCCTGACCATTCACGATGCCCGCATCATCACCTCCTCGCACGGCTACACGCTGGACACCTACACCGTGCTGGAAGAGGAAAGTGGCGCACTGATCGAAAACGAAATGCGGGCCGCCGAAATCGTCGACACGCTGAAGGCGCGACTGGCGGGCGCGCCCGCACCGGAGAGCGCACGCCGGCCCAATCGCAAGCTGCGGCATTTTTCCGTTCCGACGCAGGTTGGCTTCAGCGACGATCCCGCCACCGGCGGCACGATCATGGAAGTCGTGACCACCGACCGTCCCGGCGTGCTGTCCCGGATCGCCGGCGCCATGCGCTTCTGCGGGGGTCGTCTCCATAACGCACGCATCGCCACCTTCGGCGAGCGGGTCGAGGATATTTTCTACCTCACCGACAGCAACAACGAACCGATCCGCGATCCGCTGAAATTCGAATGCCTGCGCAATTCGATCACCAGTGCGCTCGAAAACGACTGAGACCCCACGCCCCCGCGCCGCGGTTGCCCCGCCACGCTCCGAGGACGAACTACTCAGGCGGGCCCGGGGGCTCGCGGGCAGGCGGCTGGCGGAAATCGCCGCGGAGCTGCGACGCCGACTCCCCCCCGACCTGCGCCGGCATAAGGGATGGGTGGGGGACCTGGTCGAAACTGCTCTGGGAGGCACCTCGGGTTCGGATCCCATGCCAGACTTCCCGCACCTGGGCATCGAACTCAAGACCATCCCAGTGGGCCGCGACGGCAGGCCTCGCGAATCGACCCACATCTGTGCCATTTCCCTGTATGACAATGCGGAACGGTATTGGCGCGACTCCCTGGTCTGGCGCAAGCTGGCGCGGGTCTTATGGGTACCGGTCGAGACCGGCGCGGACCAGACCCTCGGCGACCGCCGCATCGGCGTTGCGTGCCTGTGGAGTCCCAGCGCCGAACAGGAGGAGGCCCTGCGACGCGACTGGGAAGAGCTGATGGAGCTTATCTCCCTGGGCCGGGCGGATCGGATCACAGGCCGCCACGGCTTGTACCTGCAAGTCCGGCCCAAGGCCGCCAGCGGACGTGCCCGGACGGCGGCGACAAACGCCGAAGGTGAACGTTGTGCGGCCCTGCCACGTGGTTTTTACCTGCGACCGGCGTTCACCGAGACCGTGCTGCGGGCAAGCTATGCCATCGCCG
>CAYVOU010000176.1:0-4858 GCA_964453295.1 uncultured Gammaproteobacteria bacterium | reverse complement strand
GGTCGACAGCGTGCCGCTGCCCTGGGGCGGCGGCACGCCCAGTCTGAACGTTTCCGGGCTGGGCACCGTCAGCATGGACACCGTCAAGCAGTTGAGCTGACGCGGCGGATTTGAACGTAACGGGCAGGGCGCCGGGGCCGGCGCCCGCCAGGCGAATACCTTCACAGGAGAGCTCTCATGGTTTTCAGTACGGCAATCAGCGGCATGCAGTCGGCGATGACCGACTTGAACGTGATCGGCAACAACATTGCCAATGCCAACACCACCGGCTTCAAGAAGTCGCGGGCCGAGTTCAGCGATGTCTATGCCGCCACCAATGTCGGCGTCGCCAGCAACACGCCGGGCGGTGGCGTCAACACCGCGCGCGTCGCCCAGCAGTTCAGTCAGGGCACGGTCGATTTCACCAATAACGCCCTGGATTTGGCCATAAACGGCAACGGTTTCTTCATCATGGACGACAACGGCAGCCCGGTTTACAGCCGCGCCGGTTCACTGGGCCTTGACCGTCAGGGCAACGTCGTCAATAGCAAAAACCAGAAGCTGATCGTCTATACCGCGGACAGCTCCGGCAACATCAGCGGCGCCACCGGTCCGATGCAGGTCTCGACGGCGGACATCCCGCCGCAGGCGTCGACCTCGCTCACCATCGGCCTCAACCTGGACTCGACCGCCACCGTACCGACCAACGCATTCAACCCGACCGATTCGAGCAGCTACAACAATTCCACTTCGACCACGGTCTACGATTCGCTGGGCAACTCGCACACGGCGACGGCGTACTACGTCAAGTCCGGGACCAATTCGTGGAACAGTTACCTTTACATGGACGGTACACAGGTATCGGGCCCCAACGCGCTTGCGTTCGACTCCACGGGTGCGCTGACCACGCCGGCTGGTGGCACGATCACCACCCCGTCGTTTACGCCCAGCGGCGGCGGCGCCCCGATGTCGCTGACGCTCGACTACAGTCAGGCCACGCAATACGGCAGCGGTTTCGGCGTCAACAGCATTGTGACCGATGGCTATGCCACCGGCCATTTGAGCGGTCTGGACGTCGACAGCCAGGGCGTGATCTTCGCCCGCTTCACCAACGGCCAGTCCAAGGTGCAGGGTCAGGTGGCGCTGGCGAACTTCGCCAACCCGCAGGGTCTGCAGCCGCTAGGCGACAACAACTGGGGTGAGACATATGCCTCCGGCGCGGCATTGAAGAGCACCCCGGGCACATCGAACCTTGGCGTTATCCAGTCCGGCGCGCTGGAGTCATCCAACGTGGACTTATCACAGGAACTGGTAAACATGATCGTGGCGCAACGAAATTTCCAGGCGAACGCGCAGGTGATTACGACGGCCGACCAGGTGACCCAGGCGGTCATCAACATCCGCTAACGGGATCGACGAAGGCTTAGTCGGAGACAACAGCAATGGATCGGATGGTCTATCTCGCAATGTCCGGCGCCAAGCAGATGCTGCAGGCGCAGGCACAGGCGGCCAACAACCTCGCCAACGTGAGCACGACCGGCTTTCGTGCCGATCTGGAAGCCATGCGTGCAATGCCGTTGTTCGGGCCGGGTGCGCCGTCGCGTGTTTACGCGATGGCCGAACGGCCCGGCATCGACTTCACCCCGGGCCCGATAGAGCACACCGGCAACGACCTCGACGTGGCCATACAGGGCGACGGGTTCATCGCCGTGCAGGCGCCCGATGGCAGCGAAGCCTATACCCGCGCCGGCAATCTCAAACTGAACGCCAATGGCATGCTCGAAACCGGCAACGGCCTGCAGGTGCTGGGCAACGGCGGACCCATCGCCATACCGCCGGCGGAGACTATGCAAATCGGCGTCGACGGCACGATTTCGATCCGGCCCGTGGGCCAGGAAGCCAACACCCTCGCCGAGCTGGACCGCATCAAGCTGGTCAATCCGCCACTCGATCAACTCACCAAAGGCGCCGACGGCCTGTTCCGCATGAAGGACGGCAGTACGGTACCGGCCGACGCGACCGTAATGATCCAGCAAGGGGCGCTGGAGACCAGCAACGTCAACGCCGTGTCGGAAATGATCAACATGATCACCATGCAGCGTAATTTCGAACTGCAGGTGAAGGCCATGCACACGGCCGCAGAAAACGACAGCGCCGCCGCCCAGATGATGAGACTGGCGTAAATGCGCCCGTCAACGATGAATCGCAGCATGAATCGTGTCGGCCTGAGTGCCGAGAGCATGTAACAGGAGCAGAAACATGGAACCCGCATTGTGGATTGCAAAAACCGGCCTGGACGCGCAGAACACGCGGATGGGGGTCATCTCCAACAATCTCGCCAACGTCAACACGACGGGATTCAAGCGCGACCGCGCCTCCTTCGAGGACCTGCTCTACCAGACGGTACGCCAGCCCGGCGCCTCCTCCTCGCAGAATTCGACCTTGCCTTCGGGACTCATGCTGGGCACCGGCACGCGTATCGTTGCCACCCAAAAGGAGTTTGCCCAGGGCAACATCGAGCAGACCAACAACTCGCTCGACGTCGCCATTCAGGGCCGGGGATTCTTCCAGGTGCTGATGCCGGACGGCACCCTGGCCTACTCCCGCGACGGTTCCTTTGAGCTTGATCAGAACGGCCAGATCGTGACCTCGGAAGGCTATCAGGTTCAGCCGACCGTCACGGTGCCGGCAAATACCCAGAGCCTGACCATTGGGTCCGACGGGACGGTATCGGCGCTGGTTGCGGGCAACAGCGCGCCCACCCAGATCGGCAGCATCCAGCTCGCGGATTTCGTCAACCCGACGGGTCTGCAACCGATCGGCCAGAATCTTTACAAGGAAACCGTTTCCAGCGGTACGCCGCAAACCGGCACGCCGGGCCTGACCGGACTGGGCACGACCGTCCAGGGCAGCCTCGAGAGTTCCAACGTCAACGTGGTCCAGGAACTGGTCGACATGATCGAAACCCAGCGCTCCTATGAAATGAATTCGAAAGCGATCTCCACAGTGGACCAGATGTTGCAGTACGTGAACCAGAATATGTAACCGTCAACGCCCTGACGGAGTGATGATCGAGGAGATCGGAAGATGAAGCTGAATCATTTACGCTCAAGTTTCGGACTGGTAATGATTTTGAGCGCATTGGGCCTGGCCGGCTGTAACGATATGCCCAAGCGCGATCCGGAATTCGCGGCCACCCTGCCGGCGCCGCCGCCGGCGCCGATGCAACGGAATACCGGCGCCATCTACCAGGCCGGCAACACCATGCCCCTGTTTGAGGATGTACGCGCCCACCGGGTCGGCGACATGTTGACCATTGTCCTGTCCGAGAGCACGGACGCGTCGAAGTCGACCTCCAGCGACGTCGCCAAGTCGGATACCACCACCATTGCCAACCCGACGGTGTTCGGCGCGTCGCCGCAGTTCGCGCTGCCCGGGGCCCTGCCGCTTTCCGCGACCACCAACAATTCGCTCGCCACCAACCTGAGTTCCGACGGTAGTTTCAGCGGCAAGGGCGACAGCAGTCAGAAAAACAGCCTCACCGGCGATATTACGGTCACCGTGGCCGATGTCCTGCCCAATGGTAACCTTTTAGTCCGTGGTGAAAAGCGGATGAACCTGAACCAGGGCTACGAGTACATCAAGATTTCCGGCTACGTCAGGCCGATAGACATCGCATCCGACAACAGCGTGGTCTCGACCAAGCTGGCCGATGCGACCATCGTCTATACCGGCGACGGCCAGGGGCCCGACAGCAGTCGGATGGGTTGGCTGGCGCGGTTTTTCAACAGTCCGATCTTCCCGTTCTAGGCACAACGGCGGACATCGCGACCCGGCGAAACCGGGTTCCGGGATGGCGGAAAAGCGGCAGCGGTTTGCCGCTTTTTTGCCGTCTTGCCTCACTCCCGCAAACCGTTGGTGGTCGCCAAAGGTCGTACCGCCGGCCTTTCCGGGTCTGATGCCGAGACTGGCAGACATCTTGCAACGGATGGCCAGTAGGCATCTGAATCATCCCCCCGAAGCGGGGACCTGTTGAAAGGGCTACTCATGCGTAACGGAATTTTGAGCCGCATCCTCATAGGCCTGGCCATACTGCTTAGCGCCGAAGCCAGCCGCGCCGACCGCATCAAGGATCTGGCCACCATCGAGGGGGTTCGCGAGAACCAGCTGGTCGGATACGGGCTGGTCGTGGGTCTGGACGGCACCGGCGATCAAACCAGCCAGACGCCCTTCACGGTCCAAAGTTTAAAAAGCATGTTGAAACAGTTGGGCGTCACACTCCCCGCGAATTCCAATCCGCAGCTCAAGAATGTCGCGGCGGTCTTGGTGCACGCCAACCTGCCGCCGTTCTACAAGCCGGGCCAGACCATCGACGTGACGGTGGCTTCGCTGGGCAATGCCAAGAGCCTGCGTGGCGGCAGCCTGGTAATGACGCCGCTGAAAGGCGCCGACGGCAACGTCTACGCCATGGCCCAGGGCAACGTCGTCGTTGGCGGTCTGGGCGTCACCACCCAGGACGGATCAAGCATCTCCATCAACGTCCCCAGTGCCGGCCGCATCCCCAACGGCGCGACGGTGGAACGCGCGGTGCCGACGCCGTTCGACAACGGTTCGAAACTGACGTTGGTATTGAATTCACCGGATTTCACCACTGCCACGCGCATGGTCCAGGCAATCGACGATGCGCTTGGTCGCAACGCGGCGCAGGCCGTGGACGGCGGCACCGTCGCCGTGACCGCGCCGGTCGATCCGGGACAACGGGTCACCTTCATGTCCATGCTGGAGAATCTCACGCTCAATCCTGGCGAAGAGGCCGCCAAGGTCGTGGTCAATTCCCGCACCGGTACCGTGGTGATAGGACGCAACGTGCGGGTTGCCG
>CAYVOU010000175.1:0-4862 GCA_964453295.1 uncultured Gammaproteobacteria bacterium | reverse complement strand
CGATTTGCAGATGAGGACCCCGTCCGCGAATTCCATCAGGGCCCGCAGGCCTATAACCGGCTTGCATACATGAGGCCGGATATAAGACTGCTCCTTGACCTATTTACCAGCATGCGAAATCGTTTGTACTTCCGGGGGCATCCATATAAGAGGTTCCCTAGGCTCTCTTCCGAGGCGACCGCCAAACCATCACGAAGGTCGGTCACTGTTATTCCGCCCGGGCTCATCAGCACGGGGTCACGCTTCACCCCTTTCCTAAGAAGTGCGCACGCGGATGGCCGCCGACGGTTCGTGTCCTGTATTCTGGGTGTATGCCGTCGCGGGAGCCGTTTGAATGAACGAACGTACCGGCCGCACCGGGACCGAGATCGTCCTTGTCGGAGCGGGCCACAGCCATCTCGAGGTGCTAAGGCGATTCGGCCGACAGCCGCAGCCCGGCGTGCGCCTGACCCTGATCAGCCGGGACCCGTATGCGACCTATTCCGGCATGCTGCCGGGCGTGGTGGCGGGTCATTACACTCTAGGCGATGCCCGCATTGAACTGTCGGGGCTGGCCCGCCATGCCGGCGCCCGCTGGCACCGGGAGGAAATGACCGGGCTCGACCCGGAGGCGCGTTGGGTGGAATACGGCGGGCACCGGGTGTCTTTCGATCTGCTGTCGATCAATACCGGTTCGCTGCCGGCGAGCGACGGCGTCGCCGGCGTCGCCCTGTACGCCAAGCCGGTCAAGCCTATTGATGCCTTTCTGGAATTCGTTGACGGTCTGTCGGAACGACATGGCGAAGGCGACGAATTCCGCGTGGCGGTGGTGGGCGGCGGCGCCGCGGGTGTCGAGATCGCACTTTCACTTCAGCACCGCCTGCGACAGGCTTCGCCCGGCGGCCGCTGGCGGTTCTCGCTGGTCACGGAAGGCCCTGAGATCCTGCCCGGGCATAACGGGAGCGTGCGGAAACGGTTCATGCGCATACTGCGCGAGCGCGGTGTGCAGCTTTACCTGCGACATCGGGTGACGCGCGTGGACCAGCGTGACCTTGCCTGCGACGCAGGACGGCATATCGACGCCGATACGGTGGTTTGGCTGACCCACGCGGCGCCGCCGGAGTGGCTGGCGGCCAGCGGCCTGGCGCGGGATGAACGCGGCTTCATCCATGTCAATGATTTCCTTCAATCCACTTCGCATCCGTGGGTATTCGCGGCGGGCGACGTGGCGGGCATCGCCGGGCAGGCCCGGCCGAAGTCGGGTGTGTTCGCCGTCAGGCAGGGTCCACCGCTTTGGCGGAACCTGTGCCTGGCGGCGGCCGGCCGGCCGTTGCGGCCGTTTGTGCCGCAGCGCGTTGCCCTCGCGCTGATCAGCTGCGGTGACCGCTATGCTGTCGGCTCACGCGGCGGGTGGGCCGCCGAGGGTGCCTGGGTGTGGCGCCTCAAGAACTGGATAGATCGCCGTTTCATGGCGAAATACCGCGATCCCGCCTGAGGGCGCCGTCGCCTTGGACGGGCAGGAATGCTGAAGGTGGCCCGGCCCGCGCCGTACGTATTTGGAAGTTGATAACGTTATAATCACTAGGACTTCAGCCGGCGCCGCCGTTTGCAGGCAGGCCCGACATCCCATGAGCCTCGATGCCAAGACCCAGGCGGGCCATCCATGAAAGTGCAACGCAAGCCGTTGGATAATAAGGCAGAACGCGCCGCCGGCAACCCGCGCGACGCGGTAGCGTCCGGTGGCAACGGGCTTGGCGAGCCACTGCCCAGGCTTGATCGCCGCGCCGGCATGCCGCTACATCACCAGGCCTTCCTGCTCTTGCGCGACCAAGTACTATCGGGACGCTTTCATGCGGGCGAGATGCTGCCCAGCGAAGACGAACTTACCAGGATATTCGGCGTGTCCCGCATTACCATCCGTGCCGCCCTGGCATCGTTGGAATCACGCGGCTTCATCGAGCGCCGGCAGGGCATAGGCACCTTTGTCCGGGAACGCGTGCCGCACACCCGTCTTCACCTGTCGATCAGCGAGCAGCGGGCCCATGTCGAGGAGCTTTGCCGCAACACCACCATGAGCCTGGCGGAGTTTGCCTACGAACCGGCGCCGGTACCGGTCCAGGAATATTTTGGATGCAATCCGGACGCGATCTTTCAACGCTCCGTGCGGATCCGCAGTTCGGTGAAGCCGATGTTTCACGTCACGACCTTTGTTCCCGAGACCACGGGGCGCAAGATTGGCCGCGAGAGCCTCCTGCACCAGCCCGTGCACGTACTGTTGAAAGAAATTGGGATACGGATCGGTTCCGGCGAGCAGATCGTGGGCGCGGCACTTGCCGATCCCGTCGTCGCAGGTCGGCTCGAGATTGACGTCGGCGCACCGCTGCTTAGAATGCGGCACCTGTATTTTGACGATCACAACCATCCCGTCATCTACCTGGAGGTTCTCGCTTCACCTGCCGACTACGAACTGCACCTGTCCTTGCAGGCCGACAATTTCATCAGTTAGATCGCGCATCACGTTTGCCGCCGGACATCAGCCGGAATTCGGCATGCCAACGTCGCCGCCTGGTTCAACCCGCTTATCCATGGATCCATCACTCAGACCTGATCAGCAACGGCAGTGGTTCGCGCCGCCCGGATCGCGGCGATACCCTCATTCCAATGGAAGAGGGAAGGCGCCACATTTGCCAGCCGCCGGCATCACGGTGCGGGACTGTTAAGCCATGGCGGGTCCGTCAGAGAAGAGTCATTTGCCCGCACGCGGTTTTGGCGTGCTACGGAACACCAATTTCAGTTTCTATCTGACCGCGCGACTGTTATCGACGGTGGCCATGCAGATGCTGAGCGTGGCCATCGGCTGGCAGGTCTATGCGATGACGGGCGATGTGCTCGATCTCGGCCTTATCGGGCTGGCCCAATTCGCGCCCTTCGTGGCTCTGGTGCTGATCGCCGGCCAGGTCGCGGATCGCTACAATCGCCGCCGCATCATCACGCTTTGCTACGCGCTTCAGTTTACCTGCACCCTGCTGCTGTTGGCCTTTACCGTGACCGGCCAGACAGTGGTCTGGCCGGTGTTCGCCATCCTGGTCTTTGTCGGCACCGCGCGCGCCTTCCACATGCCGACCAGCCAGGCGATGCTGATCAACCTGGTGCCGGCGGAAAGCTTCAGCAACGCCGTCGCCCTGAGCTCCTCCACGTTTCACGTCGCGGTGATTACCGGCCCGGTCCTCGGCGGGTTGCTCTATCTCGCCGGGCCGTCCGTTGTCTACAGCGTCGTGGCAGTGCTGCTGGCGATTGCTGTTACGTTCATGTCGAACGTGAAGCTTGCCAGGCCGGACGCGGCGGCGCGCGAGCCGGCATCGTGGCACAGCGTCCTTGAAGGTTTGCGTTTCGTCTGGTCGCGGCCGGTGGTGTTGGGCGCCATATCTCTGGATCTATTCGCGGTATTGTTCGGCGGTGCCACGGCACTGTTGCCGGCTTACGCCCGCGACGTGCTGGCGATCGGTCCCACCGGACTGGGCCTGTTGCGGATGGCGCCGGCCATCGGTGCGGCTTGTACATCGGTCGTGCTGGCCTTCCGGCCACTGCACCGGCAGGTGGGACGATGGATGTTCGGCGGCGTTGCGGTGTACGGCGTCGCCACCATAATTTTCGGATGGTCCGGCAATCCCGTGCTGTCGTTCGCAGCCCTGATGGTCATGGGGGCCGGCGACATGGTGAGCGTTTACATCCGCCATATCCTCGTGCAGTACGAAACACCGGATGCCATCCGTGGGCGGGTCAGCGCGGTCAACGCCGTCTTCATTGGCGCCTCCAACGAACTGGGCGAATTTGAATCGGGGATAACCGCGAGATGGTTCGGGCTGGTGCCCGCCGTGCTAATCGGCGGCGTCGCCACCCTGATAGTCACCGGCAGCTGGATGTCGCTGTTTCCGGTACTGCGCCGCATGAATCAGTTTCCTCACGCGCAAGACGCGGGAGCGGCGAAATCCGCATCGTGAAGGGCGCATGCCCGGACCACGCACAAACGCCTGACCTGCATCCAGCCCTTCCGATTACCGGCCTCGCCATACCGGTGATGCATCGCCGGAGCCCTATTTGATCCACATCAAGCGACAGTCGTTAATCGGCCGCTAAACTACTCATCGGGCGGTGCTTCGCAGGAGCCTTCTGCCCGCCTAAAACAGCCACTGCTGCGAACGCGACCGTCCAAAAATAAAGCCGTTCAGGTCGCCACTGAAAATCGCCTGACCAGGCCCCCCGTTCCGACGGAACGGGCGCCGCCAGGCGGGAGGAAGCGGAAATGTACAAACATTTGCTTGTCCCCACAGACGGCACCGTCCTCGCCACGGCGACAATCGGCAGGGCAGTGGAATTTGCCCGCGCGCTCGGCGCCCGCATCACCTTTTTCTACGCCAGGCCCGACTACGCCGCGTCGCTGCTGGGTGACGCCGAAGTGGTCAGGAACACGTCGCCGGACTACTTCGAGTACGCCTATGAAGGCCGACCACGAGAATTCCTGTCCAAGGCCGAGGTTGCGGCGGAGGAAGCCGGCGTGGAATGCAATTCCATCGCCAGGACCAGTGACAATCCCTACCGCGCCATCATCGATGCGGCGGAAGAAAACGGCTGCGATCTCATTTATATGTCCTCGCACGGGCGACGCAGCACGCTGGGCATGATGATAGGCTCGCAGACGCTGAAGGTGCTGGTGCACTCGCGCATTCCTGTACTCGTATCGACCTGCCAGGAACCGGCGGCTTCGAACCAGGCTATCGCGATCATCCAGGACGAACATCGGTCGCTGGGCGCCGTGCTTCATGCGCTGACCGCCGTGAGCGGCGAAGCGAGCCGCACCGGCGTCAAGCCCGACATCCAACTAC
>CAYVOU010000174.1:0-4867 GCA_964453295.1 uncultured Gammaproteobacteria bacterium | reverse complement strand
GCAAGGTATCGGGAGTCGACGCATTTCGGGTCGGTGCCATGGCGGGTCGCCAATTGCCTCTGCTCGGCATACTGGTGCCCTTCTGGATTGTATTTATCATGGACGGCCTCAAGGGCGTGCGGGAAACCTGGCCCGCCATACTGGTATGCGGCGTGAGCTTTTCAGTAGGCGTGTTTCTCACCTCGAACTTCATCGGCCCGGAGCTGCCAGACATCATTTCGGCGCTGTTCAGCCTGATCTGCATCACGCTGTTCCTGAAGGTCTGGAAACCGAAGAACATATTCCGCTTCAAGCAGGAGGGGGAGGAGGAGATGCATTCGCACGACTATACGGGCGGCCAGATTGTCCGCGCCTGGTCGCCCTTCCTGCTGTTGACCTTCATGGTCATCGTCTGGAGCCTGAAGCCGTTCAAGGCCCTGTTTGCCTCGGGGGGCGCACTTTCCTTTTCCAACCTGACGTGGAAAATCCCCAACCTGCACGAGCTTGTTATGCGGACGCCGCCGATCGTCCCGTCCAGCCAGGCGGTGCCCGCGGTCTACACGCTGAATCTGGTTTCCGCGACTGGCACGGCCATTCTGATCGCCTGCCTGCTGTCGCTGGCTTTGTTGCGCGTGCGGCCGGCGAAAGGTGCCGCAATTTTCGGCGAGACCCTGCGCGATCTCAAATGGCCGGTGTATACCATCGGCAGCGTGCTGGGCTTCGCTTTCGTCGCGAACGCTTCGGGGTTGTCGACAACGCTGGCGCTGCTGCTGGCGGGGACGGGGAAATCCTTCACGTTCTTTTCGCCGATCCTGGGCTGGCTGGGCGTGTTCCTGACCGGTTCCGATACATCTTCCAACGCCCTGTTTGCGGCGCTCCAGGCGACGACGGCCCATCAGACGGGCTTAAGCGACGTCCTGATGGTGGCGGCGAACAGTACCGGTGGCGTCACAGGCAAGATGATTTCACCGCAGTCGATCGCGGTGGCCTGCGCCGCCGTGGGACTCGTGGGCCAGGAGGGACGGTTGTTCCGCTTTACCCTGGGTCACAGCGTACTGTTCGTGGTGATCATAGGCGTCATCACCACCCTGCAGGCGTATCTGTTTCCCTGGATGATTCCGTAATTGGCAGCGATCCCCAATCGGGCGGAAATACGGGAGCATTCGAAAACGTCGCATTGGATACAATTCCGGGAAGAAAGCACCCACATCAGGTCACGAAATTGTAACGCTGCTGTCACCGTGCTTTTACCGGACGCCTCTACATTGGCTGCCGCGGGGAGCGTCCCCGCGGGAAAATTTCAAACAAGAATTTTTAATTTCATCTTCTCCAGCCAAGAAGGAGAGTACCAATGCAATCTGCACGATCCAAATGGGCGCGCCGTTCTCCGCTCGCGCTCGGCGTCGCCATGGCCGCGGCCATGCAGGGCGCGGTTTCAACGCCAGCCTATGCGCATCCCGGTGCCGACCGGACCAGCACGCCGATCAAGCACGTGGTGGTGATTTTCCAGGAGAATGTCTCCTTCGATCATTATTTCGGCACCTACCCGAACGCGGCCAATCCGGCCGGCGAACCGCGTTTCCAGGCCCGCCCCGGCACGCCGTCGGTGAACGGCCTGAACGAGCAGCTGCTCAACCACAATCCCAATTCAGCCAATCCGGAGCGTCTCGATCGCACCGAGGCGGTGACCTGCGACCAGGATCACCATTACGGTGACGAACAGAAGGCCTTCAATGGAGGCCTGATGGACAAGTTCGTCGAGCATACCAACCGGGCCACCTGCTCGGCGCCCATGGTCGGCAAGCCCGGCCTGGTCATGGACTATTACGACGGCAACACTGTCACCGCGCTTTGGAACTACGCGCAGTATTTCGCGATGAGCGACAATTCCTTCGGCACGACCTTCGGGCCCTCAACGCCGGGTGCGCTGAACCTTGTGTCCGGTCAGACCCACGGTGCGGTCTCGACGCAGCCGGCGACGGATACTTACGGGGTGGTCAGCCCGGACGCCAATGGCATCGGTACGGTGATCAATGACCCCGACCCGACCTACGACGACTGCTCGAACGCGAAATACCCGACGGTGTCGATGGTCGACGACAACAAGAACGTCGGCAATCTGCTCAACGACAAGGGCGTCACCTGGGGCTGGTTCGAAGGCGGCTTCCGTCCGACAAGCACGGATGCCAACGGCAAGGCGGTTTGCGGCGCCTCGCATGCCAACGTTGCCGGGGTGACGAGCGGCGATTACATTCCGCACCACGAGCCGTTCCAGTATTACAAGTCGACCTCCAATCCGCACCACCTGCCGCCGAGTTCGGTGGCGATGATCGGCCGCCAGGATCAAGCGAATCACCAGTACGACATGCAGGACTTCTGGTCCGCGGTCGAGTCGGGTCACATGCCCGCCGTCAGTTTCCTGAAGGCGCCCGGTTACCAGGACGGCCACGCCGCCTATTCGGATCCTATCGACGAGCAGCAGTTCCTGGTTGATACGATCAACCGGCTTGAGCGCAGCCCCGAGTGGAAGGACACTGCCGTCATCATCTCTTACGATGATTCCGACGGCTGGTACGACCATGTGATGGGGCCGATCGTCAATCAGTCCGCGGATCCGAACCAGGACGCGTTGACCGATGGCGCTTGCGGGGTCCTGGGTTCCGGTGCCTACAGCGATCGCTGCGGTTACGGCCCGCGTCTGCCGCTGATGGTGATTTCACCCTGGGCGAAGACCAACTACGTCGATCACAGCGTCACCGACCAGTCGTCCATCCTTCGTTTCATCGAGGACAACTGGAAGCTGGGCCGTATCGGTGACCAGTCCTTCGACGCCAAGGCGGGTACCCTCGACAACATGTTCGATTTCGGACACCGTCACGAGGCGCGCCGCATCTTCCTGGACCCGAAGACGGGCACCGTCATCTCCCATCGCCACCACGGCTGGGACCATGACGATGACTTTCATTCCTGAGCCGGTCTGAAGTTAGGTAGTTGTTAAGACAGGGCCGGGCGCTTGGGCGCCCGGCCTTTTTTGTGGAAACCGCGCGAAGGGGTCCGCCGAAAGTCGGGCTCGCATCAACAGCCGGCGTCGTCAGAGGTTCCGCTCGAGTATGTTCGTCGGGACGCCGTCGAGGCTGAGCTGATTTTTACTCTCCCAGTACTGCTGCAATCCCTCTTCACCCTGGCGGATTGCCCATTCCGTCAGCGATTCGCGGTCGCCCTGGTAGGTGTAGAGGGGCACGCCCATCCCGCATGAAGCCTGCACCAGTTCGACTCTCAAATCAAAGAGCTGTCGCGCGCCGGGTCGTGGCGTGAAACTCGGGTACAGCTCGCCCCATGCCGCATCTTTTCGGTGGATGACTTTCGCCGTTCCGTACAGACGAAGGATCAGCGGCGCTCCCTCAAACGCGCAGAACATGATGGTCATGCGCGGTTGATGCTGGACGTGCGCCGCCGTTTCGTTACCGCTGCCGGTAAGGTTGAGCCAGGCAACACGATCGTTTGCAAGGATCCGAAAAGAATCCATGCCTTTTGGCGAAATGTTGACCCGGCTGTCCATTGTCGCGGTGCTGACGAAGAAAAGTCGTTGTCGTTCGATGAACGCGACATGCTCATCGGACAATTTTTCGTGGCGCTTACCCATGATCGCGGTCGTTCCCTCAGCGGCCCGGGCCGTCAGGCAACCCGGTGCCGGGTCTCGCCGAATGCGTCCATGCCAGAACGATTGACCCCGCTTATCAAGGCCTTGATCGATGCGGTCACAATATTGGAGTCCATGCCCACGCCGTAATGTTCCTGGCCGCTGCCCGGGCGGGTCACTTCGATAAAGGCACAAGCGACGGCGTCACCGCCGGCACCGCTGGTCCCCATCGACCGCTCTTCGTAGCTGCGCACCTGCAGGGTCGCACCGATCCCGGCCAGGGCGTGCACCGCGGCGTCGATGGGCCCGTTGCCTTCGCCGGTAAGCAGATGAGGCGTGCCGTCCAATTCGACCGTGAGGCGGATACCCTGGGCGCTGCCATGTTCGAACAAATGATGTTCGAGATAGCGGATGGGGCGGCCGGTCTCGAGATAAGTCCGTGAGAAAAGCCGCCAGATGTCCTCCGCATTCATTTCGCCCCCCTGGTCGTCGGTATGCGCCTGCACGACGCCGGAGAATTCGACCTGAAGGCGGCGTGGCAGTACGACGCCGTACTCGGTTTCCAGCAGATAGGCGATGCCGCCCTTACCCGATTGACTGTTGACCCGGATGACGGAATCGTAGCTGCGGCCGACGTCGGCCGGGTCGATGGGCAGATAGGGTACGCACCAGGGGGCATCCGACTTCCGGACCGCGAACCCTTTCCTGATCGCGTCCTGGTGCGAGCCGGCAAAGGCGGTGAAGACGAGATCGCCCACGTAAGGATGACGGGGATGGATCGGCAGGCGGGTGCAATGCTCGGCCGTACGTGCGACCGCGTTGATGTCGGAGAAGTCGAGTCCAGGGTCGACGCCCTGGGTGTGAAGATTGAGCGCCAGCGTGACGAGATCGACGTTGCCCGTGCGCTCTCCGTTGCCGAACAGGCAACCCTCGACCCGTTGTGCGCCCGCCATGACGGCCAATTCGGCGGCGGCCACCGCCGTGCCGCGGTCGTTGTGCGGATGGACGCTGAGAATGACGCTGTCCCGGCGGGCGAGGTGGCGGTGCATCCACTCGATCTGATCCGCGTACACGTTCGGCGTCGCCACCTCGACAGTTGCCGGCAGGTTAATGATCACCTTGTTATGAGGCGTCGCACCCCAGGCGGCTGTCACCGCGTCACAGATCCCGACGGCAAACTCCAGCTCCGTCGCCGTGAAAGTCTCGGGACTGTACTCGAGCACCCATTCGGTCTCCGGCTGTTCGGCG
>CAYVOU010000173.1:0-4872 GCA_964453295.1 uncultured Gammaproteobacteria bacterium | reverse complement strand
AAGTTCTTTATTACCGATTTCAGCAACAACGGCACGTTCATCGAGCTTCAGGACGGCACCCGAACCCTGATACGCAAGTCGGACTATCGCCTGATATTGAGCGGTTACCTGTATTTCGGCGAAGAGCCGGGCGAATCCGCAGTCACACGCGTCAAATACGACGTGCTCTAGAATTACGGCGGTGTTTCGGGCGGCTGATCCCCGTCAATCCGCTTCCGATGGCGAGCGCCTGGCCACGAGCATCCCCGCCACGCAGACCAGCACCGCCCCGACCGCTGACAGCGCATCCGGCACTTCCCCCCAGAGCCACCAGCCGAACAGACCGGCAAAGATTACCGTGGAGTAGTTCAGTGTGCCGACCCGGGCGGCATGCGCCGTTGAATAGGCAAAGGTCATCATGTACTGGCCCATGGTGGCGAACAGCCCGGCGGCCGCCATGAATGCCAGCGTGTGAGGGGTCGGCGGCCGCCAGTGCAAAAAGGCCGGAACGGCGGAGATGGCCGTGGAGACGATGGCGAAGTAGAGCACGATGCGGTAGGTGGGTTCGGTCGACGACAGGCTGCGGATGTTGACCATCGCCAGCGCGGCGAGGATGCCTGACATCACGCCGATCGGCGCCGCCGAGGACCAGATGCCGGGGCCGGGCTTGAGGATGAAGACGATGCCGGCCAGCCCGATTGCGACAGCAATGACAGTCTTGCGTGACACTGGTTCTTTCAGCCAGAGCGCGGCCAGGATGGCCGTGAAGATCGGCGAACTGAAATTGAGCAGCACCGCCTCGGCGAGGTGCAGGTGGACGATGGCGTAAAAGAAGCAATACATCGCCGCCAGCCCCGATACCGAGCGGGCGAGATGGCCGCCGGGGCGGCGGGTGCGGAGCATGCCGGGACCGTGGTGGAGGAGGCCGGGCAGCAGGAACAGCAGGCCGAAGCCATTGCGCAGGAAAACCACCATTTCGTTGCCGGCGTCCGCGCCCACGACTTTGATCGCGGCGCCCATCGCGGCCATCATCAACGAGGCGCCGATGGCGGCAAAGATACCCTGTCGTTCGCGTTCGCTGAGCATGGAATCGTCGCGCTTGATGCCGTAACCGCCGGACGGCGCGGATTGTACAGGGGGTTGCGGCGGCTTTGACAGTCGCCGTCGCCCGCGCGGCACGAAATTCGGGGGTAAATCGCCTTATTCGCGAAAGCTGACCCGCGCTGGTGCAAGCCTGCCTACGTGTGGAAAAAATTTCGTGGGTCCCGAGGCGCGATGCAATTGAGAAATGCGGCGTGTTCTGGTAGCTTCGCCCCCATCTTCCGCCGCCTGGACATGCCCATGACAAGTTCCCGTCCCCGTTGCGTCATGGCCCTGGTTTCGAGCATGTCGAACCATGGCTGACACCCGTTTCATCTTCGTCACCGGCGGTGTCGTCTCCTCGCTGGGCAAGGGCATTGCCGCGGCATCGCTGGGCGCCATCCTGGAAGCGCGTGGACTAAAGGTCCGCATGGTCAAGCTGGACCCTTACATCAACGTCGATCCGGGCACCATGAGCCCATTCCAGCACGGCGAGGTGTTCGTCACCGACGACGGCGCCGAGACCGATTTGGATCTGGGCCACTACGAGCGTTTCGTGCGCTTCCGCACCAGCCGTTCCAGCAACTACACCACCGGCCGCATCTACGAGAACGTCATCCGCAAGGAGCGGCGCGGCGACTATCTGGGCGGCACGGTCCAGGTTATTCCGCACATCACCGACGAAATCAAGCGCTGCATCCTGGAAGGCGCCGGCGACGCCGAAGTGGCGATGATCGAAATTGGTGGCACGGTGGGCGACATCGAATCGCTGCCCTTCCTCGAGGCCATCCGCCAGATGCGCATCGAGTACGGTTCGCAACGGGCTCTGTCCATCCACCTGACCCTGGTGCCCTACATCGGCTCGGCGGGTGAAATGAAGACCAAGCCGACCCAGCACTCGGTGAAGGAACTGCGTTCCATCGGCATCCAGCCCGACATCCTGCTGTGCCGCGCCGATCGGCCGCTGCCCGATTCCGAGCGCCGCAAGATTGCCCTGTTCACCAACGTCGACCAGCGCGCGGTCATCTCCGCGATCGATGCCAGTTCGATCTATGAAATCCCGCTGCTGCTGCACGAGCAGAAGCTGGACGATATCGTCGTGCAGAAATTCGGCCTGAACGTACACGAAGCGGATCTCAGTGAGTGGCAGCAGGTCAACGACGCCCTGCAGCACCCGGAGCACGAAGTCCATATCGCCATGGTCGGCAAGTACGTCGACCTGACCGATTCCTACAAGTCGCTGAGCGAGGCGCTGATCCACGCCGGCATTCACACCCGCACCAAGCCGGTCATCCGTTACATCGACTCGGAAGACATCGAGCGTGACGGCACCGGCTGCCTGGAAAACATGGACGCCATCCTGGTGCCGGGCGGATTCGGCAAACGCGGGATCGAAGGCAAGATCCAGGCGGTGCGTTATGCGCGCGAAAACGGCGTGCCGTACCTCGGTATCTGCTTAGGCATGCAGGTCGCTGTCATCGAGTTCGCACGCGACGTCGCGGATCTGGCGGAGGCCCACAGCACCGAGTTCAACCGCGCCACCCCGCATCCGGTGATTGCGCTTATCACCGAGTGGCTGGACGCCAGCGGCCAGATGCAGCGTCGCGACGAGGAATCCAACCTGGGCTGCACCATGCGCCTGGGCGCGCAGCCCTGCCACCTGGAGCCCGGCAGCCTGGCGCGCGAAGTGTATGGGCAGGCCGTGATTTCCGAGCGCCACCGCCACCGTTACGAGTTCAACAACCGCTACCTGGAAGCATTGACCCGGACGGGTCTGCGCGTCGCCGGCTATTCCGCCGACGGCACCCTGGTCGAGATTATTGAGATCCCTGGGCATCCATGGTTCATCGGTTGTCAGTTCCATCCGGAGTTCACTTCGACGCCGCGCGACGGCCATCCCCTGTTTTCCAGCTTTGTCACCGCCGCCCTCCGCTACCAGAACAACAAAGTCCCGCAGCTCAAAGATGCAGTTATGTAACTTCGAGGTGGGGTCTGAGCGGCCTTTTTTCCTCATCGCCGGCCCTTGCGTGGTGGAAAGCGAGGCGCTGGTGTTCGAGGTGGCCGGGCGCATGCAGGAGATCACGGCGGCGCTCGGCATTCCCTATATTTTCAAGGCCTCCTACGACAAGGCGAACCGCACCTCGCACGAAAGCTATCGTGGCCCGGGCCTCGACCAGGGCCTCAAGCTGCTGGAAAAAGTGCGTGCGCAGCTCAAGCTACCGGTCCTGACCGATGTGCACGAGGATACGCCGCTGGCGGAAGTCGCCTCGGTCGTCGACGTCTTGCAGACGCCGGCCTTCCTGTGCCGCCAGACCAACTTCATCCAGAACGTCGCCCGCCAGGGCAAGCCGGTCAACATCAAGAAGGCGCAGTTCCTGGCGCCCTGGGACATGGCCAACGTGGTGGCCAAGGCCCGCGCCACCGGCAATGACCAGATTATGGTCTGCGAGCGCGGCACCAGCTTCGGTTACAATTACCTGGTTTCGGACATGCGCTCGCTGGTGGTAATGCGCGAGACGGGCTGTCCGGTGGTGTTCGACGCCACCCACTCGGTGCAGATGCCGGGCGGGCAGGGCAGCAGTTCCGGCGGCCAGCGCGAGTTCGTCGCCCCACTGGCGCGGGCGGCCGTGGCGGTAGGCATCGCCGGCCTGTTCATGGAGACGCATCCGCGGCCGGAGGAAGCCTTAAGCGACGGTCCGAATTCCTGGCGCCTTGCCGACATGCCGGCGCTGCTGGAAACGCTGAAGGCCTTGGACGATACCGTGAAGCGGGTGAAGCTCGACGCGGCGAACGCGTAAGGCGGCGAACGCCATTGCCGCCCCTCGGCCGGCCGGGGGGCGGAACCAGATTATTTCAATGTCATTGGGGAGACCATTAACATGTCGCAGATCCGTGATGTCCGTGCCCGCGAAATCCTTGACTCGCGCGGCAATCCGACCGTGCAGGCCGACGTTGTTACCGCCAAGGGGTTCATCGGCGTCGCCGCTGTGCCTTCAGGCGCTTCGACCGGTGAACGTGAAGCGGTTGAACTGCGCGACGGCGATGCCGGGCGCTATCTCGGCAAGGGCGTGCTCAACGCCGTGGCCAACGTTCGCGGCGAGATCCGCAAAGCGCTCAAAGGCGTCAAGGTGGACGACCAGACGCTGATCGACAAGACCCTGATCAAGCTCGACGGCACACCCAACAAGAGCCGCCTGGGCGCCAACGCCATCCTGGCGGTTTCGATGGCGGCGGCGCGCGCCGCCGCAGCCGAAAAGAAACTTCCCCTGTACAAGTACCTGGGCAAGGGTCCCTACAAGATGCCGGTGCCGATGATGAACATCATCAACGGCGGGGTCCACGCCAGCAACAGCGTCGATATGCAGGAATTCATGATCCTGCCGGTGGGCGCCCCCAGCATCCACGAGGCGGTGCGCATGGGCGCCGAAGTGTTCCACGCGCTCAAGAAGGTGCTGTCGAACAAAGGCCTGAGCACGACGGTGGGTGACGAGGGCGGCTTTGCCCCGGACCTGCCTTCCAACGAGGTCGCCATCGAGACGGTGCTGGAAGCCATTGCCGGAGCGGGCTTCAAGGCCGGCAAAGACATTCTCCTCGGCCTGGACGTCGCCAGCTCGGAGTTCTACAAGGACGGCCGCTATCACCTGGAGTCGGAGAATAGAAGCCTGACTTCCGCGGAATTGACCGAGATGCTGGCCGGCTGGGTGAAGAAATACCCGATCATCTCGGTCGAGGACGGCATGGATCAGAACGACTGGGAAGGCTGGAAGCTGCTGACCCGCAAGCTCGGCCGCAGGACGCAGCTGGTGGGTGACG
>CAYVOU010000172.1:0-4895 GCA_964453295.1 uncultured Gammaproteobacteria bacterium | reverse complement strand
CCGCCGTGTCCAGTATGGCGGGCGCCAGCAATCCACCCTGGCGCAGCGATATTGCCACCCCGATATGCACGGCAGGTGAAGGCTCGAAGCCGCCGTCGCGATGGAAACCGTTCAGCTCGGGAAATTTTTCCAGCGCTTTCGCCGAAGCCTTGATGAACAAGGTCGCCATCAACAGGCGGTCAGTCACCGGGCGTTTCGTGTTCACGTCGGCCAGCCAACGGCTGGCCCGGTCCAGTGGTACCTCGGTCGCAAGGTAATAATGAGGGATCTCGCGCTTGGAGCGCGCCATGGCCGCGGCAATGGTTTTGCGCATCTCGGCGGCCCGCGCCTTCGCCGTGGCTGAGACCGACGCCGTCGCGGGCTTGACCGACTCGGCGGCTCCAGCCGTGGCAACGCGTTCCACATCCTCGATGGTAATCGCCCCGCCCGGCCCCGTGCCCTTGACCGCGTCAAGACTGATCCCGCGTTCCTCGGCGTGGCGGCGTGCCGCCGGCGAGACGCGCCTGCGTTCGCTTGTCGCCGCGACCGGTATCTCCGGCACGACCGCGGCGGCGGGTGTCGGTGGCGTCTCACCCGCCGGCACCGTGGCCGGTGAGTGCGCCGGATGCGCGGCCTTCCAGGCTGCCACCTGTTCGTCCGTCTCTCCGGGTTCCCGCAACAATGCGAGCACGGTATCCACCGGTATCTTGGTGCCCGGCTCGACGATTAGCGTCTCCACCGTGCCTTCTTCCCAGCACTCGACGTCGATGGCCGCCTTGGTCGTATCGACCACCGCCACGACCTGACCGCGCTTCACCACGTCGCCGGGCTTCACCTGCCACTCGAGCAAGGTGCCTTCGTCCATGTCGGCACCCAGGGAAGGAAGGCGGAATTCGATCATTGCAGTCCGATCAGCATAGCGTCATGCCGACTTGCGTCTCGGCAGCATGGCGTGAACCGCGGCGACGATCTTGGCTACCTGCGGCAGTGCCGCCTCCTCCAGGTGGCGCGGGTATGGTATCGGCACTTCCTCGCTGCACACGCGCGCCACCGGCGCGTCGAGATCGTAGAAGGCCTGCTCCATGATGCGCGTAGTCACCTCCGCCGCGAGGCTGCCGCTGCGCCAGCCTTCGTCGATGATGACCGCGTGGCGGGTCTTGCATACCGAGGCGATGAACGTCGCGTCGTCAAGCGGGCGCAGCACGCGCAGGTCGATGACCTCCGCGGAGACGCCCTCCGAAGCAAGTTGCGCCGCCGCCTCCAGGGTCTTGGCCAGCGTGCCGCCGTAGGTAATCAGGGTGACGTCGTCACCTTCACGCCGCACTTGCGCATGGGCGATGTCGGCGCCGGCGGTCTCCGAGCTCAGTTCGCCTTCCATGTTATAGAGGGTGGCGTGTTCGAAGATCAGCACCGGATCGGGATCGGCCAGCGCCGGCGCCAGCATGCCCCGCGCGTCGTCGATGGTGGCAGGCGTCAGCACCTTGATACCCGGGATATGCGTATACCAGCCTTCCAGGCTGTGCGAGTGCTGGGCGGCGAGCTGGCGACCAGCACCGGTGGCCATGCGCACCACCAGCGGCACCGAAAACTGTCCGCCGGTCATGTGCCGCAGCAACGCCGCGTTGTTGACGATCTGATCCAGCGCCAGCAGGCTGAAGTTCACCGTCATCACCTCAACGATGGGCCGCATGCCCCCCAGCGCCGCACCGACGCCGCAACCCATGAACCCGAGTTCCGACAGCGGCGTATCGCGGATCCGTTCCGGGCCGAATTCCGCGAGAAAGCCCTTGGACACGGCGTAGCTGCCGCCATACTCGCCGACGTCCTCGCCCATCAGGAACACTCGAGGATCACTGCGCATCGCTTCCTGCATGGCCTGGCGCAGGGCCTCGCGGTAGCTGATCTTCATGGCGTCCCTCCGGGTGTGTACACGTCGCTGGTCAGGTTCTCCACCGGCTCCCAGGGGGCGGCTTCGGCAAACGCGACCGCCGCCTCGATCTCGGCATTGACCTGGCGCTCCAGTGCCTGGAAATCATCCTCGACGATCAGCCCCTGCGCCTTGAGCCGATCCGTGAAGGTGTGCAAGGGGCCGCGCTTCTTCCATTCCTCGATTTCGGCCTTGTCGCGGTAGAGATCCGGGTCGAACATGGAATGGGCGCGGTAGCGATAGGTCTTGAATTCGATGAACATCGGTGATTGGTTATCGCGCACCCAGCCCACCGCCTCCTTCGACGCCTCACGTACATCGACCACGTTCATGCCGTCCACTTTGCGCACCGGGATCCCGAAGGCGCCGGCCTTGGCGGTCAGATCGATCTGCGACTCGGAGCGGTCCAGGCGCGTGCCCATGGCATAGAGATTATTCTCGCAGCAGAAAAGCACCGGCAGCTTCCACACGGCGGCCAGGTTCACTGATTCGTGGAAGGCGCCTTCGGCCATGGCACCTTCCCCGAAAAAGCAGGCCGTGACGCGTTGCTTGCCCTGCATGTGATCGGCCAGCGCGAGACCGACGGACATCGGCATGCCGCCCCCCACGATGGCATTGCCGCCATAGAAGCGATGAGCGACATCGAAAATGTGCATGGACCCGCCGCGGCCCCGCGAGCAGCCGGCCGCCTTTCCGTAAAGCTCGGCCATTATCGCGTTCATCGGGATACCCCGCACCAGGGCGTGCCCGTGTTCCCGGTAGGTGCAGACCAGCGCATCGTCTTCGCCCAGCGCCGGCACGGCACCCGCCGCTACCGCCTCTTCGCCGATGTACAGGTGCAGAAAGCCGCGGATCTTCTGCTGCCCGTAAAGCTCGGCGCATTTCTCCTCGAAGCGCCGGATGCGCAGCATTTGATGTACCAGAGTCAGCGAGCGGTCACGGTCGTAAGGCACGGGAACTGTTTCGTTCATCGAAGTTGCCGGGCTCATCCGGCCTCCAGTGTTGAAGTGTCGCCCTCGGCAAGCCCCAGTTCGCGGGCCTTGAGCAGGCGACGCATGATCTTGCCGCTACGGGTGCGTGGCAGGGTCGGCAGGAAATCGATCTCCTTCGGGGCGACCGCCGCACCCAGGCGCTTGCGGGCATGGCCGATCAGCTCCCGGCGAAGTTCCTCGCCCGCGGTGTAGCCGCTTTTGAGCGAGACGAACGCTTTTACCACTTCGCCTACTGTCGGATCCGGCTTGCCGATCACCCCGGCCTCGGCGACCGCCGGATGTTCCATCAGGGCGCTTTCGACTTCGAACGGCCCGATGAGATGGCCGGCGGACTTGATGACGTCGTCCGCCCTGCCGACGAACCAGAAATAACCCTGCGCATCGAGCCGGGCGAGATCGCCGCTGAGGTAAAGATCGCCGGCAAAACACTTTTTGTAACGTTCTTCCTGGCCCAGGTAGCCGCGGAACATCGACGGCCAGCCAACGCGTAGCGCAAGTTCACCCTCCACGTCCGGTTCCTCGATCACGCTGACCGATCCGTCCTCCTGGTGGTGGACGATGCAGGCCTCGACACCAGGCAGCGGCCTGCCCATGGAACCCGGTTTGATGTCGAAAGCGGGGGTGTTGGCAATCATGATGCCGCCAGTCTCGGTCTGCCACCAGTTGTCGTGTATCGGCAGTCCGAGCACCTCGCTGCCCCACCACACTGCTTCGGGGTTCAGCGGCTCGCCGACGCTGGCGATGAAACGCAGGCGCTCGCGCCGGTCCGCCTTCGCCATTGCGGGATCGGACTTCATCAGCATGCGGATGGCCGTAGGTGCCGTGTACCACACCGACACGCCCTGCTTTTCCAGGATCCCGTACCAGCGCTCGGCATCGAAGTCGGCTTCGTCGATGATGCTGGTGACGCCGTGCAGCAGCGGGGTGATGATGCCGTAGGAGGTGCCGGTAACCCAGCCCGGATCGGCGGTACACCAGAACACGTCATCCGGATGGAGATCGAGGGCATAACGGCCGGTCGCGTAGTGCGTCAGCACCGCGCCGTGGACATGGATCGCGCCCTTGGGAGTGCCGGTAGTGCCGCTGGTGAAATGCAGCAGCGCCATGTCGTCTGCCGTGGTCTTTTCAATCTCGAAATCATCGGAGGCCTCCGCCATCATCGCGCCGAAGTCATGCGTGCCTTCCGGCACGGCGCCGCCCTCTGCGACTACGAGAACGTGTTTCAGACCGGGAAGTTCGGTACGGATTGGAGCGACCTTGCGCTTGTACAGCGATGCCGTGGTAACCAGCACCTCTCCATCACCGAGCGCCAGGCGCGTTTTGATCGGTTCCGGTCCGAAAGCGGAAAACAGCGGTGAGAGCACGCTGCCGTTTTTTAGCGTGCCCAGGGCGGCAACGTAGAGTTCGGGGATGCGGCCACAGAGCAGGAAGACCCGGCCGCCCTTCCCCACGCCGAGCCGGCGCAGTCCATTGGCGAAACGATTGCTTAATCGATCCAGCTCTTTGTAGGTGAAGTCCCGCTGCCCGCCGTCGCGGCCCAGCCATCGTATGGCCACGCGTCCGGCACGAACACCGAGTGCATGACGGCCGACCGCCTCCCAAGCGATATTCAGGCCGCCATCCGGCAGCCCATCCAACTGGCTTCTCACCGACTCCCAGGAAAAGGCGGCGCGCTCCTGCTCGTAGTCCCGAAGATTCGGGGGCACTTTCCAATCCGCGGACGTCTTGTGAATGACCGCCGATCTGCTCACATGATCGCTCCCTTGAATGCCAATCGGTCAAATAAGTTCATCAGAGTCTAGTGCGAAGCCGCACGTTACGGTTTGACTCAGGTCAATGGGGGCAGTTCATCAATGCCCCATGTGTCACTAACGACCGACGGATCTTGTGCGCTGCGATGCAACACAATCGAATCGCTTTGACATCGACAGTTAAGGAACCTCTTATATGGATGCCCCCGGAAGCACAAACGATTTCGCATTCTGATATATAGGTCA
>CAYVOU010000171.1:0-4907 GCA_964453295.1 uncultured Gammaproteobacteria bacterium | reverse complement strand
ACGTTGCCGGCACCACCATCGGTAAAGGTTTCGCCGGTACCATCAAGCGCCATCATTTTGCCGGCAAGGACGCGACCCACGGCAACTCGCTGTCCCACAGGACGCCGGGTTCGACGGGTCAGCGCCAGACACCTGGCCGCGTGTTCAAGGGTAAACGAATGTCCGGGCATCTCGGTAACGTGCGCCGGAGTGCCATGAACCTCGAAGTGGTGAGGGTCGACAAGGAACGCAATTTGATCCTGGTTCAGGGCGCAGTGCCGGGCGCCAGCGGCGGAACGGTTTTGATCCGCCCGACAGTCAAGGTGAAGAGGTAGGATCCATGGAACTCAATGTGCAGGCAACGAGTGGCGGGAAGGACGGCAGTCTGTCGGTCTCGGACGCCGTCTTCGCCGTCGAATTCAACGAACCGCTGATTCATCAGGTGGTGACGGCCTACATGGCTGCCGCCCGTTCCGGCACCAAGGCACAAAAGACGCGTGCCGAGGTCCGCGGTGGTGGTGCCAAGCCCTTCAAGCAGAAAGGCTCTGGCCGTGCCCGCGCCGGCACGACGCGCGGTCCGTTGTGGCGGCACGGTGGTCGCGCCTTCGCGGCGAAGCCCCGTAGCTACGAACAGAAGGTCAACCGCAAGGCCTATCGTCAGGCAATGCGCTCAATTCTTTCGGAATTGCTGCGCCAGGATCGGCTGACCACGGTGGAAGCGATAGCCATGGATGCGCCGAAGACCAAGGTCCTGGCCGCCAAGCTCAAGGAATTCGGTGCCGCGAAAGCCCTGATCCTTACCGATGCCTTTGATCAGAATCTCTGGCTCGCCGCGCGCAACCTGCCCAATGTTGACGTGCTCGCGGTAAATGAAGTCGATCCGGTGAGCCTGGTTCATTTCGACAAGGTGATTGCCACCCGGGCGGCAGTGGAACAACTGGAGGCGCGGCTGAAATGAGTCAGGAATCATTGATCAACGTATTGGTGTCGCCGCTGGTGTCGGAGAAGACGGCGCGTGTCGCCGAGAACGGCCAGTACGTGTTCGCGGTCCAGCACAGCGCCAACAAGATCGACGTCAAGCGTGCCGTGGAACTGATGTTCAAGGTTGAAGTGCAGTCGGTACAGGTGTGCAACAACCCGGGGAAGGTCAAGTATTTTCGTGGCCAGGGCGGACACCGCCGCGGCCTGAAAAAGGCCTACGTGCGGCTGAAGCCGGGCTTCAACATCGAGTTCGGCGCGGCGCCTTAAGGGCCCTTGGAAAGTTTGAGGAATAGTCATGGCACTCGTTAAAGTCAAACCGACTTCACCCGGCCGCCGCGGTGTGGTCAAGGTGGTTTCGCCGGAGCTGCACAAGGGCCGCCCGGCCGCGTCGCTCGTGGAGCGCAAGTCCAAGACCGGCGCGCGCAACAATTCCGGCCGCCAGACCGTGCGCCACCAGGGCGGTGGCCACAAGCAGCACTATCGCATTATCGATTTCAAGCGCAACAACAAGGACGGCGTGCCGGCCAAAGTTGAACGCCTCGAATACGATCCGAACCGCAGTGCCCATATCGCCCTGCTGCTTTATGCCGATGGCGAGCGCCGCTACATCATCGCGCCGAAAGGCCTGCAGGCCGGTAGCGCCGTGATGTCGGGCATCGAGGCCCCCATCCAGATCGGCAACACGCTGCCGCTTCGCAACATCCCGGTGGGCACGACGGTCCATTGCGTGGAACTGCGCCCTGGAAAGGGTGCGCAAATTGGACGCGCGGCCGGCGCCGCTCTGCAGCTGGTGGCACGCGAGGGTGCGTTTGCGACGCTGCGGCTGCGCTCCGGCGAAATGCGCAAGGTACCTGTGGACTGCCGCGCGACCATTGGCGAAGTGGGTAACTCCGAACATTCGCTGCGTTCGCTCGGCAAGGCCGGCGCGAAACGCTGGCGTGGTGTGCGACCGACGGTGCGCGGTGTCGCCATGAATCCGGTCGACCATCCGCATGGTGGCGGCGAAGGCCGTACGTCAGGCGGTCGTCATCCGGTGACGCCTCACGGCCAGCCGACCAAGGGTTACAAGACCCGCAAGAACAAGCGTACGACCGGCATGATTGTCCGTCGTCGCAATACCTCCCGGTAAGTAACGAAGATCGAGGATTTACACGTGCCACGTTCAGTCAGAAAAGGGCCCTTCATCGATCACCATCTCGCCGCCAAGGTCGAGAAGGCGAGAACGGCCAACGACAAGCGTCCGATCAAGACCTGGTCGCGCCGCTCACTGGTGATGCCGGAAATGGTCGGCCTCACGATCGCGGTGCACAACGGCAGGCAGCACGTGCCGGTCTACGTCACCGAGAACATGGTCGGTCACAAGCTGGGCGAGTTCGCCGGCACGCGTACTTTCCGCGGCCACACGGCTGGCGATAAGAAGGGAGGCTGATGATGGCGACGACGGCGAAATTCCGCTACGCCCACATCTCGGCGCAAAAGCTGCGCCTGGTTGCGGATCAGGTGCGTGGCCTGCCCGTGGATAAAGCCATCAACGTGCTGAATTTCAGCAATAAGAAGGCAGCCGGCATCATCAAGAAGGTGTTGGAGTCGGCTATCGCCAACGCCGAACATAACGACGGCGCCGACATCGACGAGCTGAAGGTCAGCCTTATCTATGTCGACGAAGGTCCGTCGATGAAGCGTCTGCGCGCGCGGGCACGCGGACGCGCCGACCGCATTACGAAGCGCACCAGTCACGTGACCGTGTCGCTTTCCGAACAATAACGGGTAGGACGCTATGGGCCAAAAAGTACATCCGATCGGGATCCGGCTGGGCATCGTCAAGGACTGGACGTCCAAGTGGTATGCCGACAGCAGGCACTATGCCGATTATCTGAACACCGACATCAAGGTGCGGGAGTTCCTGCGTAAGGCCCTGGCCCACGCTTCGGTCAGCCGCATCCAGATCGAAAGGCCGGCGCACAATGCGCGCATCGTCATCCATACTGCGCGGCCGGGCATTGTCATCGGCAAGAAGGGCGAGGATATCGAAACCCTGCGCAAGAAGGTGGCGGACATGATGGGCGTGCCGGTCACCATCAACGTCGAGGAAATCCGCAAGCCGGAACTGGATGCCTTCCTGGTTGCCGAAAGCGTGGCGCATCAACTGGAAAAGCGCATCATGTTCCGCCGGGCGATGAAACGTGCAGTGCAGAACTCACTTCGTCTGGGCGCTCAGGGCATCAAGATTACTGTTGCCGGCCGCCTTAACGGCGCTGAGATCGCGCGCACGGAGTGGTATCGGGAAGGACGCGTGCCGCTGCACACCCTGCGTGCAGACATTGATTACGGCTTTGCCGAGGCGAAGACCACCTATGGCGTCATTGGCGTGAAGGTGTTGATTTTCAAAGGTGAGATTTTGAACAGGCAGGACGTCGGGGAGGCCGAAAAGGCCGAGACCACCGGCGCCGCCGTCGAGGAATAAGGCGGGAGAGCTGACGTGCTGCAACCCAAGCAAACCAAGTTCAGAAAACAGCACAAGATGCGCAATCGTGGTCTGGCGCATAGTGGCAGCAAGGTGAGCTTCGGCGACTTCGGCCTGAAGTCGGTGGAGACAGGCCGTATCACGGCGCGCCAGATCGAGGCGGCGCGGCGCGTGATCTCGCGCCAGATGAAGCGCGGCGGCAAGGTGTGGATTCGCATCTTCCCAGACAAGCCGATATCGAAGAAGCCGCTGGAAGTGCGTATGGGCAACGGCAAGGGCAGCGTCGAATATTGGATCGCGCAGATCCAGCCAGGCCGCGTACTGTACGAACTCGAGGGGGTGACCGAAGCCGAAGCGCGCGAGGCGTTCCGCCTGGCAGCGGCCAAGTTGCCGATTAAGACAATTTTTGCCGCCCGGACGGTACTGTGATGCGTGCGAACGAACTACGCCAGAAGAGTCAGAACGAACTCAACGACCTCCTGTTGGACCTGCGCCGTGAGCAGTTCAGCCTGCGCATGCAGCAGGGCACCGGACAGCCGGCTCGGCCGAGTCAGGTGCGACAACTGCGTCGCGATATTGCGCGCATCAAGACCGTGATGAACGAACAGAAGAAGGGTAATGCGTCATGACGACGGAAACTGTTGAAACCGCCGCGACATCCCATGTGCTCGTGGGCGAGGTGGTCAGCACCAAAATGGACAAGACTATAACGGTCCGCGTCGATCGTATGGTGCCGCACCCCGTATACAAGAAGTACATCAAACGTTCGAGCAAGTTTCTGGCACATGATGAAGGCAACGAATGCAAGGAAGGCGACACCGTCGCCATCGAGGCATGCCGGCCGCTGTCGAAGCGCAAGAGCTGGCGCCTGCAGAAAGTTATCGAGCGCGCGGTGGTGGCGTGACCGCATCGGGTCACACGCTTAATTCCAGGAGAGCACCATGATTCAAACGACTACTGTGCTGGAAGCCGCCGATAACAGCGGGGCGCGCCGCCTGATGTGCATCAAGGTACTGAAGGGATCGAAGGCCCGTTATGCGGACATCGGCGACATCATCAAGGTCAGCGTCAAAGAAGCCATCCCCAATAGCAAGGTGAAGAAGGGCGAGGTCTTCAACGCGGTGGTGGTGCGTACCCGCAAGGGCGTTCGCCGCCCGGACGGCTCCGTCATCCGTTTTGACGGCAATGCCGCCGTGCTGCTCGACAAGCAACTACAGCCGATCGGCACCCGTATTTTCGGACCCGTGACCCGCGAGCTTCGTGGCGAGCAGTTCATGCGGATCGTGTCCTTGGCACCGGAAGTGATTTGAAGCGCAGGTAAACCGTCATGAACAAGATCAAACAAGGCGACGAGGTGATAGTGCTCGTCGGCAAGAATAAGTCGCAGCGTGGCAAGGTGGTGCGTGTACTCGGCGGGGATCGCGTGATCGTCGAAGGCGTCAACCTCGTCAAGCGGCATACGCGCCCTAATCCGCAGATGAAC
>CAYVOU010000170.1:0-4909 GCA_964453295.1 uncultured Gammaproteobacteria bacterium | reverse complement strand
ACGCTGTTCCTGGACGAGGTGGGCGAACTCAGCCTGTCTGCCCAGGCCAAGCTGTTACGCGTCCTGCAGGAGCAGGAATTCGAGCGCGTCGGCGGGACGCGGGTGATCCGGGTCGACGTGCGGGTGATCGCCGCCACCAACCGCAATCTCGAGGAGATGATCCGCGAGGGCGGCTTCCGCTCTGATCTCTATTACCGGCTCAATGTGTTTCCGGTGGAGGTGCCGCCGCTGCGGGAGCGGCTGGAAGACATTCCGCTGCTCGCCAATCATTTTCTCGGCTGCATGTCCCGCAAGCTCGGGCGCACGTTCCACGGCGTGGCATCGGACTCCATGGAACGGCTTGTACGTTATGGCTGGCCCGGAAACATCCGCGAGCTGCAGAATGTCATCGAGCGCTCGGCGGTATTGGGGAACGGCGGTCTGCTGGAGGTGACTGATCGGTTGTCGGCAACCGATGCGGTACACGCCTCATCGCCGACCGCATCAGCGCCGATCGGTGCGCAGCCGGTGGATCTCGGCACGCTGGACGACGTCACGGCCGCGCACATCCGCTACGTGCTTCAACAGACGGACTGGGTCGTCGAAGGCAAGCGCGGCGCCGCCGCCATCCTGGGCCTTGAGCCCAGCACCTTGCGTTATCGCATGCAGAAACTCGGCATCCGCCGGCCGCGTCTGGGCGACGGCTGAACTCGCCGGGGTCATGGCGATCCGTTTCCACAGCTCTCGCCGGCTCGGGGGGAGCGCGCTTTCAGTGCCAACCGACAATATCTGTCAATTGGTGATCTCGATCCGGGCGTAGCCCGGGTGCGGCGGCGCCTACCGGCTGCGACTGATCGTTATGCCGTATGCCGTGCCTGCGGCACTCCAACGCCGTGTGTGTTTCGCCGCCTGGCCTCACTCGATGCGATCGCTGCGCGAGTTGCGCAGGAAGTCGGCGATCGCAGGCCAGCTCTCGGGGTGCTGCAGTATGTTGGCGTGGTCGGTGCCGCTCAGGCGCATCCATTTCCTCGGCCCCGCCCACGCCTCGTAAAGGGCTTCGCTGTGGGACAAAGGAATGGTGGCGTCGCGATCGGCGATCAGCATCAGCGCCGGCGTTTCGATGTCGCCTGCCACGGCCAGCGAGTCGAAAGGATGCCGGAGCAGCCAGCGCACGGGCACGTAGGGATGGTGCCGCTGCGCGACGCGGGTGATGCTGTCGTAGGGCGTCACGAGGACCACGGCGCGCAGCTGCCGGTGAGCGGCCAGATGCACGGCGACGCCGCTGCCCAGGCTGACACCGATGGCGACGACGCAGTCGCGGTCGATGTCGTCCCGATCGGAGAAATGGTCGTAGAGCAGCAGTGCGTCAGCGAGGATTTTCTCTTCGCCGGGATGGCCGCTGCTGCGGCCATAGCCGCGGTAGTTGACCAGCAACCAGGTGAACTCGCGCAGATGCTGCCGACTTTCCAGATGCCAGGATATCTCGTCGGCGTTGCCGCCGAAGTAGATCAATAGCGGGCGCGGTGCGGGATCTTCACCGGGGATCAGCCAGCCGCGCAGGGTGTCTCCATCGTCGGTCTTGATCTCCACTTCCCCGGCTTCGGGAAACCGCTTCCGCAGCGCTTCGAGATCCGCGAGGCGCAGGCGCTGCGGATGGAACAGCAGGTTGTCCTGCAGCAGGAACATCAGCAGCCAGACCGCTGCAACCAGGATGAAGCCAAAGCCGAGGTAGTACATTCGGGGATCCGTTATGATTGTTGTTCGTGCCTTTATTGTTGACCCCGCCCGGCTTGTCAAGGCCCGGCAATCATCATGGGGCAATTCTAGCGTGTCTGGCGTGATGAGATGAATCGATCAATGCAAATTGATTTCCCGGCCTCGCGAGCGAGGTGTATTCGTGCCGTTAACGGATTACCGGTCGATGTGCGGCGCGGCCGCGGCGGATCCGGCCTCGCGACAACATGGATCTGACCTCGGCGTCTTTGGACGGTCACTGGCTGTTGCTGACGCAATGGCTGATGCTGCCGCTGTTGGCGATTTCGGTGTGGCGGGCGCCATGGCGTTATCTCCGCCGGGGCGTGCTCCCGCACGTGTTCATGGGGTCGGTGCTGGCGGTGAGCCTCATCTGGCATCTGCGCGCCAATCCGGGTGACGGGCCGGCGCTGCATCTGGTCGGTGCCACCTACATGACTTTGATGTTCGGCTGGCCGCTGGCGACTTTGGGCATGGCCCTTGCGCTGGTCGTGGGGGCTTTGACCCATCTCGGGGACTGGGGCGCGCTGCCGCTTAACTGGCTGCTGCTCGGTTACCTGCCGGTGTCGGTCAGCTACGGCTGGGTGCGGCTGGTGGAGCGTTGGCTGCCCGTGCATTTCTTTGTTTACGTTTATGTCGCCGCCTTTTTTGGCGCGGTATTGTCGGTGGGTTCGGTGGGCCTGGCGAGCGGCGGCCTGCTTGCCGTCGGCCAGGTCTTCGATTCGTCCTATGCGCTGCGGGAATATCTCTGGTATTTCCTGCTGCTGCTGTTTCCCGAAGCCTTCATCACCGGGACGCTAATCACCTTGTTCGTGGCGTTTCGTCCGCATTGGGTGATTTCCTTCGACGACCGCCGCTATCTGCACGGCCGTTAGCGGCGTCGATCAAAGCCAGCGGTCGCGGCGCAGTTTGCGATAGAGCAGGATGCAGCCCAGGACGGTGAGTCCGACCACGACCGGGTAGCTGTAGGTCCATCGCAGCTCCGGCATGTCGTGAAAGTTCATGCCGTAATAGCTGGCCACCAGGGTGGGGAAGGCCAGGATGCCTGCCCACCCGGCCAGCTTCTTGACGATTTCGTTCTGGTGCACGGTCACCATGGACAGGTTGACGTCCATGGCGGCGGTCACCATCTCACGCATCACGTCGATTGCCTGGCTGACCCGTGCCGCATGGTCGCTGATGTCGCGGAAATAAGGCCGGACTTCGTCGACGATCAGTCCCTGGTAGGTGCGCGTCAGCTGGTTGCAGATATCCATGACCGGCACCACCGCCAGCCGCAGTTCCACCAGTTCGCGCTTGAGCTGGTAGAGCTGCTCGATGGTCTCCCGCCGGAAGTTGCCGGAAAAAATGTCGGCTTCCAGCTTCTTGAGGTCGGCTTCGAACGAATCGACAACGGGACTGTAGTTGTCGACCAGGAAATCCATCACGGAATACAACGCATAGCCCGGTCCGAAACGGAGCAGCTCGGGGGTGTTCTCGCAATGCTTGCGGACCTGGGCATAGCTTATCGAGGCGCCATGATGGATCGACACCAGGTAGCGCTTGCCGACGAAAAGGTGGGTCTCGCCGATATTGATGCGGCCGTCCCGGAACTGGGCGGTCTTGAGGACAATGAAAAGGGAGTCACCGTAGGCTTCGATCTTCGGGCGCTGGTGGGCGCGATGCGCGTCCTCAACTGACAGGTCGTGCAGGCCGAATTCCCGCTGGATGGTCTTCAGCAGATCCTCGCCGGGTTCATGCAGGCCCACCCACACGAAGGTGTCGTCCTTTGCCAGCACGTCGCTGATGGTGTCGAGGGAGATGTTACGTATCGTCTGCCCATCGCGATCGTAGGCGACGCAGTTCACTACCGGTTCCATCTGTCCTGGTCCTCTCGGTGTCCCCGGGTGAGGCGGGCGCGCCCCGGCGCCGGGTGCAAAAAATCATTGTAACGCGGCTGACAATTCAGGATCGGGGGAGCCCGATCAGGGATAGGCGCATCTTCGAGTCAGACGCGGGATGGACTTCAGGCAAGTTCGAGGAAGATAACTTATGTTTAATATTAACAATAAATTACAAGATTAATCTGTTGTTATTTATCGTCCCGGAATACGGTGTCGATGTAGGGGATTTCGCGTTTCATGGCGGTCAGCACGACCCGGTCGTAGCGATCGGTCAGGGACAGCGCTTCTTCAGCCGCGGCCCGCGCCTGGCGCTCCAGCAGTGGCGTGTCGACCATGTTGATGACCGGCACCACCCGGGTTTCCCCGGTGTTCTTCAGCGAGCCGGCGGGAGAACTCAACAGGCGGGCCAGGTGATGGCTGTTGAGGGTGGCGCCCATCTCCGCGCCGGTGACCTCCGCGACGATCGCAGGGCGGTGCGCCACCTTCTCGGTCAGCGCCTTGCCCAAGACGCGGGCGGAGACGACCGGCACGACCAGGTCCCGGTGTGCGGGCAGCGCCGGTTCATGGGCCGCAGGCGCCTTGATGAGGCGGCTGCGCGCGCCGTCGGCCTTGACCACGATCAGATCGAAGCCGGCGTTGTGGGCGGCTTGCTGCAATTCGTCGTCGCTCAGCCCCGCGTAGCGGCCGCGGATCTCGCAGGGCTTGGCGAAGGCGACGCAGCGGGCCGCCTCGGGACCGCGTTCGGCGGCGAGGCGCTCGATGAGGTCCGGGCCGTTGTCGACGAGCACGCGCGCGTCGAGGCGGCGCGGGAAGTGTTCGATATGGGCCGTGGCGGTGATGCCGACCCTGCCGTCGTGTCCGGCGGCGAGGTGGAACATCAGGGTCTTTTTGCCGCCGGCGCCGACGAAACAGACGACGCCGCGCTCAACGGCAAGAACGGAAGCCAGGGATGCACGCATGGGCGACAGCTTATCCGAAACCGGCGCGGCCGGCCCGTATGCAGGCATGGGCACGGGTGAACCGCGGCTTGTCACGACGGATGCGTGGCGGTGTCCCGCGGAGCATCGGGGAGCTGCGACGCGGCAGGCGGGGGCACCAATGCCAGGGCTTCGCGCACCAGCGGCACCAGGCCTTCTCCGCCGGCTTCGAGGTGGCCCAGGATCTGGCGTCGCATCCGCGGTTCCCAGAATTTGTTGATGTGCGCGGCCGTGCCTTGCACCGCTTGCGCGTGGTCCGGTTCGGCGGCAAAAAATTCGGCGATGGCGTTGGCCATCCGCACCAGCCGTTCGATGTGC
>CAYVOU010000169.1:0-4930 GCA_964453295.1 uncultured Gammaproteobacteria bacterium | reverse complement strand
GTCGAATACGTCGGCCGTGACCACCTCGAGCCGCCATCCCAGCGCCGACAGGCCGTCCATCACGGCCGGATCGATACTGTTGACGCGATCGACCAATATCACTCGCGGCGCGGGGCGATGGGATGGCCAGCGGCCGGCCAGCGTCAGCATCAGGCTGCCGTCGCCGGCGCCGAGTTCGACGATGCGCTCCGGCGGCGCCGCCTCGATCGCGTCGGCCAGCGCGCGCCACCGGATTGGCGCATGCCCCATGAGCCGGTTGACCAGGCGCAAATCGCGCCGGGATGCCCGTGCCCGCGGATCCGCCGCCGGCAGTAGATCCAGCCACTCCGGTTCCAGCTGGCGGGTGAGAGTCATGTCGCCTAGTCGCTTACTGACAGCACGGCGCCGTGGCAGCTGAAACCGGCACCAAACGAGGAAAGCCACCACCATCCCGATGGCGCATCGGCCTCCAGCGCGGCTTTCAACACGAACAGCACGAAGGGGCTGCTGAGATTGCCGTAGTGGTCCAGCGTGTCACGGCTCCACCGCAATTCGTCTTTACCGAAGTGGAGATGCTCGGCGAGCGCACGCAAGACCTCGCGACCGCCGGCATGCATGACCCATGTGCTGATGCCGCGCGGATCGAGGCCGGTATGGGCGGCCACGGCGGCCAGGATGCGCAGCGACGCAGCCGCGGCCAATTTCGGTACCGGCGGCGTCAGGATGTTCCGCAACATGCCCTGGCGCTGCTCGAACCGCAGGGCATCCCGCTTTGTCGGATCGGTGAGAGAGTAATAGCTCTTCCATTCAACGCGGCGTCGGCCCGGAACCGGTGCACGGCTCAACACGGCGGCGCCCGCGCCGTCACCGAAGAGGCAGGCGCTGACCAGCACGCCCGGATCGTCGTCGATGTAGAACGCGGCGCTGCATATTTCCACGCAGACGGAGAGGACATGACGGCAGGCGTTGTTCTCCAGTAGTGCCTGACCGGTGCGCAGATTCGGTAGTGCGGCCGCGCAGCCGTGGCCGACCAAATCCAGCGCCGTGACGGTTTCGGTCAGGCCCAGGCCTTCGATCAGGTAGCTGCTCAAGCCGGGACACAGGTATCCCGTGCAGGTGCTGACCACGAGCCCGTCAATATCGGCGGCATCCAGATCGCTGTCGGCAAGGGCCCGCCGTGCCGCCTCGGTTGCCAAGGCCGGCGCATGATCAATGAAGCGGCGGTGCTGGGCGTCGGGGTTGAAGTCAAACACCTCCGTTAGCGGTTCCAGGGACAGGTAGCGTCCGCTGACACCGTTGGAACCGTTCAGGAGCTTGCGCAGCAAGGCCCGTGACTTCGGTGCCAGCTTCGTGTGGAGCTCGTTGCCCTGCAATGCCTCCAGGCATTCCGGCTGAGAGTAGCGCCGTTCAGGTATCGCAGTGCCGAGGCCGCGGATGAACATGGATGATGGTACCCGGCGCCGATATCGGCGAATTAGGTCAGCAGTCCCTGCCGCGTTCTCGGCCAGGGGAGGGTGGCGCAGGGAAACCGCGTCGCGCTTTCCCAAGCGGCGTAAGCGCACATCATGAGGCCGCATCGGGCCAATGTCATTAAGATAAGGTTAGTTTCCCGTTGCCGGATTTTGAATAGCGGTGCCGGGCCATAATCGCGGGCGGCCGGGCGCCGGCATCGGCACAGCGGCCGCGCAGTGCATGGCGGCGGTCAGCATGGGCGCGGAACCGCCACTCGGCGAGCGGAATCTCATGCGCTTTCATCAGGTTCCGTGCCTTTGCAATCCCGGTGTCGGCCATCTCCGCGTCTTTCACGCTGTCGGCGACCCTTGCCAGCGTGATACGGCTTAAGGCCCATTCCGAGGCGTTTCGCCGGGACGGGTGATGCGCTCGCAACCGGCGTCGGCGCGGTTTGCACAGCGTTCCGATGGCGCGGTTCGCGAAGAAAAACTGCTGAACCCCCGGGGCGACGGCATGCGCAGAGCCCAGTCCGTTTACGTGCCCTTGGCTTCGTTCCCGGAACGCGTTTCGTGGAGACAGGCGAGCCCCGGTTCATAAGGAGTCAATTCCGATCGCAATGCATGCGAGGGAGGAGTTCCTTTGTTGTTCGAAAATTCAGAAAACCCTGAACTTTCAGCGCGACTTTTTCGACAGAGACGTACGAAACAAATTGTCGACGGTGACAGTCAGTTGTCTGTGTGAATACCAATCCTGGAGGAGAATCGACATGAACAAAAATGCACTTCTAGCGGCCTTCGCGGTGACGCTGGCTTCGGCGCCGTTGATGGCCAACGCCGCGGATAATCCGTTTGCGCAAAGCGACCTGCACTCGGGATACATGACCGCCGAGGCCGCCTATGGTCATGACATGAAAGGCAACAAGGTGGAGTTTACGACGCCATTCCGGTATGGCGGCGACAGCACCGGTGCATATGCCGGCGGCAAGATCGGCACGGGTGCCAAGGACCCATCGGTCTGCGGCACGTTTGCCAGCGCCACTTGTTCGATCCATTACGTCAAGAAGTAATTGCAGGCAGGCCTTGAGCCGTGTTGCCCATGACCGCCTTGCTACGCGCGAGAGGTCAACACGGCTCTCAGCCTGCAATCAGGCGCCGGATCCCGGCGCCGGCGATCACGGACGGTCCCACCCTCGATTCCTGGGACCCACCTGGAAGGTGGTTGTAGTGTTGGGCAGGCAACCCCGCTTCAACGCGGGGTTGCTCTTGTCCTGATACAGACGGAATGGAAACGGGCTGGAAGCGCTCCAACCGCCGTGATCGGCGCCGTGCGTTCAGTTCAGGTCCAGGATCTGATCGAAGCGCACGTCGGCAGCGAGCACTCCCACAATTTCTCCGGCCTTGTTGCGCAGAGGTGTCGACACGGTGAAACAGAAAATTCCCGTGGCAACCGACCGGTAGATATTCGAAACGTAGGTGCTCCGCTTGGCAACTGCCTGCTTGAACCATGGGCGTTCGGACCAGTTGCGTCCGATCACGCCGCGATCGCAACCCGCTGGCGACACATTGCTGCTGACCTGACGCCCATGATTGTCGGTCACGTACAGCAGCTCCAGGCAGGCGTTGCCATTGACCAGTTCCACCAACCTGTTTTCAACATAAGGCGCGTTGGGCGACTCTAACTTGAGCGCGGCAGCCGCGCCCTCGATCATCACCTTGACGTCGCGATGCCGATCGAACCGAAACACGCCGATCGACATCAGCAGATCTTCGCAGTTGTTGCGCATCGTTTCGGTCAACGTCGCCAGTTCCACTGCGCCGGCGAGTTGCTGGTGCGCGGAACCGGCGACGCCCTTGATCTGGTCGGCAACCTGCCGGGCGCCTTCCTTCTGCATCGTGCCCGCCTCTGCGATGCGATGCACGTGCTCGATGAGCACCGTGATGTCATCGTTGGCCTGGTGCAGCGATTTCGAGCTTGCACTGGTGATGTCCGCACCCGCCTCCACCTGCCTGCGCACGGTGTTCATCGTGTCGACGGCCTGGGCAACGGAACCCTGGATCCCGGCGAGTGCCGTTTCGACGTTCTGGGTCGCGTTCGTGGTTTCGTAGGCCAGTTTTCGGACTTCGTCCGCGACCACGCCGAAGCCGCGGCCGTGTTCGCCAGCACGTGCGGCTTCGATGGCGGCATTCAGCGACAGCAGCTTGGTCTGCTCGGCGATATTCTTGATCAACTGCACGATCTCTCCGATGACTCTGGATTCGGAGTTTAGTTGCTCCAGCCTTTCTCCCAGGTTCTGGACGGCATCACCGATGGCATTGATCTGTGCGCCCGCCTCGGTGCCGTTCTTGTGGGCACTGCGGGCGGCTTCCGCGACCTGCTGCGAAAAAGTTGATGCCGCGTCGGCGCTGGCGGCAATCGATTCCACGGTATCGGCAATCTGCACGCCCGCGGCGGCAATGTCGTCGGAGTGCATCTGCTGCTGGTGGGCCTGATCCTTGAGCGACTGGGACAGGGCCGCAAGCTGTGGCGCGATCTGCGCGATGTGCACCGACGTAGAGGCGGATTTGACGATCGCGCCGTGAAATTTCGCTATCAGGCGGTTTACCGCGTCGTCGAGCCATGAGAGTTTGCGGCTGCCGCTGTCGATCTTCACGGTCAGGTCTACCGCCTCGCCGTCGACCGCATTGCGAAGGGGCTTGAGGCATTCCTGCAAATTCGCGTACGAAAAAATTTTGCGTAGCATGGTCCATGGTTCTCCCTAAAAAGTCCTCGCGATCACAGCCGGGGTGTCCGGACCATCGTCGTCCGGATGATACGGCCGCCCCTGCCCGTGCCCCAGCCCGCTGCAGGTCGTCCCGGCGTTACCCGTGACGTCGCCGTTGTTGCAATGCGTCGTCAGCGCGATCAACGGCAGCGAAAATGAGAACTTGAATATTTGAAATCAATGCCTTGTCATCGCATATTTTTTGCACCTTAAGCGCACAGAATGGCGGTTTCGCACCATTTGCGACGCTCGTGTATGGGGCGCGAAACGCTTCTTCCGGCCCGTCCGATCAGGGCGGCGAGTTATCGATTCAGGGGTGGAGAGGCATGCCGATCGGAACGACTTTGGGGGAATTGCGAACCGTGGTGCATCGAGGCCCGGGCGCCCATGATGCGGTGTCGTTGTCTCAGCCTGAGCTAAGACCTGCACGGACAAAATTGATCGATCTCGGGCTTGGCGATGTGCGAGGCCACGCGCCAGAAGAGCTGCCGCGGCGTCTCCACCACGAGGCCCGTGTCGGGGTCCTTCTTGAGGTAGCGCCGCTCGAGAACCGTGATCGCGTTGCCCGTCAGGTCGGGCTCGATCAAGAGATCGACTTCAGATAGTTCCTCGACGGAGCGAGCGACGTTCCCCTTCGTGAGAAACGCGCTGAGGCGCTTCACCACGGCCAGGGAGGAGTCGGGTGCTTCGCGACCTTCGAGAGGCTGGTGATCGCGTATTGAAGGGCGCCCAGATACG
>CAYVOU010000168.1:0-4971 GCA_964453295.1 uncultured Gammaproteobacteria bacterium | reverse complement strand
ATCGGCCAGGACGAGATGAATCCGTATCTGGACACGGTCATCGTCTGCCCCCTCACCACGAAACTCCATCCGCGGTGGCGCAGCCGACTTCCGTGCCGGTGCGCCGCGAAAAAGGCGGAAATCAACGTCGACCAAATTCGCACGATAAGCAAGAGCCGTCTCGGTAAAAGGTTGGGCGTGCTGGAGCCAGCCAATGCCGCCCAGATACGCCGCCTGATAACGGAGATGTACGGCGAGTAAACCCTCCTTGGGCACTTGGCCGCCCGCATTCCGCAAAACAACATGAGCCTCGTAGGGTGGGGTGAGCGCAGCGAACCCCACCATGAAACACTCTCTTATGCCGGGGTTCGCTTCGCTCACCCCGGCCTGCGGCACCCGGCAGAAGGCAGCGGCCGGGCTCAGGCGGCGCGCAGGGCTTCGACGATGTTCATGCGGGCGGCGCGCACCGCCGGCAGGAAGCCGCCCAGCAGTCCCATGAGGATGGCGAAAATGATGCCGTTGACGATCACTTCCGGCGTCATCGTGAAGGAGAAAGCCAGTTCGGAGAAGGTCTGCCAGTTCATGGTCGAGACGGTGACCACCTGCATGAACGAGGCCATCACCAGGCCGATGATCCCGCCCAGCAGCGCCAGCAGCAGCGACTCCGTCAGGAACGCGCCGAGGATGGCGCGGCGCCGGAAACCGATGGCACGCAGGGTGCCGATCTCTGCCGTGCGGTTGGCCACCGAGGCGTACATGGTGATCATGGCGCCGATGATGGCGCCGACCGAAAAGATGGTGCTCAAGAGCGTCCCGAGTATGCGCAGGAACTTGGACATGAACTCGGACTGACGCGCATAGAACTTCGTCTCGCGCTCGGCCTCCACCGTCAGGCGCTGGTCGTTCTCGAGTCGTTGCTTGGCGCGTTCGAAGTCGTCGCTGTTGGCCAGCTTGAACAACACCGAGGAATAGGCATCGCGGTGGAAAGCCTGCATCATCTGGTCGACGTCGCCCCAGATCTCGGACGCGAAGCTGGTGGTGCCGGCATCGAAGATGCCGACCACCCGCCATTGTTGTATGCCCATCTTGATATGCTGGCCGATACCAAGGCCGGCGAAACCCTTGGCGATGTTGCGGCCGACGATCACCTCGTTGGTACCGGGGCGGAACATGCGGCCCTCGACGATGTGCACCTGCGGCCGCAGGCGCAGGCCGACCTCGGACAGCCCGCGCAAGGTCACGTTGGACACCTTGCCGCTGCCAAGCTTGGGCAGCACGATCAGCACGACGACCTCCTTGGAAACCAAACGCTGGCCGTCGGTGTCGGTGGCGATTTCCGGAATGGCGGTGACCAGTTGTGCCTGGTCGCGATAGACGCCGCTCTGGATCTCGGTTTCCGAGGAACGGCGGATCACCACCACGTTATCGTAGCTGCCGGTCTGTACCAGGGTCTTTTCCAGCCCCTCCGACAACATCAGCACCGCGGCGTAAACGAACACCACCAGCGCCATGCCCAGCGCCGTCAGGCTGGTGGTAAGCCGGCGCACCCAGAGATTGCGGACGATGTAGGAGAACGGCACGCCCATGTCAGGCCACCGTCCGGAAGCCTTCGGTCACCGAGACGCGGGCGGCATGCCAGGCCGGCACCACGGCGGCCACCAGGCCGACGAGCAGCGCTGCTGCCGCCGCCATGGCGACCGTGCGATCGGAGACGTTGAAGATCGGAAACAAAGTGCCGAATTTGGTGGCGACGATGCGCGCGGCCGGATAGGTCAGCGCAATCCCGAGCGCGCCGGCGCCAACGGCAATGGTCAACGACTCGCCGAATATCAGCATGACCACGAAGCGCGGCGGGAAACCCAGCGCCTTCAGGGTCGCGTATTCCCGCCGCCGCTCGCGCGCCGTCATCGCCATGGTGTTGGCCATCACCGCCATGATGATTGCGATGACCAGGAAGGACACCACCTGGATAACGATCAGGATGGCTTCGGTCATCGATACGAAGCTCAACTGAAAGGCCTTCTCGGTCTCGGTCAGGGTTTCGGCGCGCGAATTGGCGAACATCTCGTCGATGCGTTTCGATACCAGCGGCGCTTCCTGCGGATGGTTCAGTCCGACCAGGAAGATACCGATCTGGTCGGCGTTGTCCGGCGCAACGCGCTTGAGCGTTTCGTTGAGATAGTCCCAGTGAAAGAAGAACTGCGTTTCGTCGGTCTTGGGCGTCGCGCCGTTATAGATGCCATCCAGAACGAAGTGCCAGTTGCCGGGATAGATGGTGCCAATCAGCGGGATCTGGTCGCCGATCTTCCAGCCGTATTTCTCCGCGACCTTCCGCCCGGCAATGGCGCCGCGCCGATCCAGCAGGAACTCCTTCATCTGCTTCGGCGGCACTTTGAACTCGGGATAGAGCTTGAAGTAACTGCGCGAGGCCACGGCGAATTGAGGAAAGAAATTGCTCTTCTCGATGTAGATGCCGCCGAACCAGTCGGCATAGCTGACGTCGCTGACGCCGTCGACCCCGCGGATCTTGTTGAGGTAGAAGTACGGCAGGTAGAAGTTCAGCGAATTCTTGTTGCGGACCACCAGCCGCGATGCCGAAGCGGCGTCCGCGCCCGCATACCAGGCGTCCACGGTGGTACGCAGCAGGCCGAAAGCGACGATTGCCACCACCACGCCGGTCAAGGTCAGCAGGCTGCGCAGCGGATGGCGCATGGCGTTGCGGACGATCAGCTTGAAGAAATACGACACGATCAGCCCGTGACCGGCCGCGGCACGTCGATCTCGTCGGTCAGCACGCCTTTCTCCAGGTGTCGGATCACGTGGGCGCAGTCGGCGGCGTGCTGGTCGTGGGTAACCATGATGATGGTCTTGCCCAGGTCGTCGTTGAGCGATTCCAGCAGCCGCAGGACTTCCTGTGCCGAGACGCGATCGAGATCGCCGGTGGGCTCGTCGGCGACGATGATGGTCGGATCGGTCACCAGTGCGCGGGCGATGGCCACGCGCTGCTGCTGGCCGCCGGAGAGCTGGGCCGGATAATGATCCATGCGATCGGAAAGTCCGACCATCCTGAGCACCACGTCGACGTGCTCGTGCCGCTCGCGGCGCGACAGGCCCGTCAGCAGCAGCGGCAGTTCGACGTTTTCGAAAGCTGTCAGCACCGGCATGAGATTGTAGAACTGGAAGATGAAGCCGACGTTGTCGGCGCGCCACCGCGCCAGTTGCGCTTCGCTCAGCGCGGTGACGTCGACGTCGCCGATGCGCAGGGTGCCGCCGTCCGGCGTGTCGATCCCGGCAATCAGATTAAGCAACGTGGATTTGCCGGAGCCGGACGGTCCCATCAGCGCGACGAAGTCGCCTTCGTTGATGGTGAGACTGATGTCCTCCAGCACCGGTACGATCTGGTCGCCGCGCCGGTACGACTTAATCAGATTGACGATCTCGACGACGGCCGTCATGTCTTGGGCAGGGCGACGCGCAGGCCGTCGTGCAGTTTCTCCGTCGGATTGAGCACGATCTTTTCTCCCGGACTCAGGCCGGTTTTGACCACCGTCATGTCGCCCAGGGATTCGCCGGTTTCGATCGCCACCTCACGTAGCGTGTCATCGTCGATACGGTATACGGTCGGCCTGCCGTTGCGCGTGATGATGGCCGCGGGCGGCACCACGGTGCGCGGCTTCTGGTCCAGCTCACCGAGCGGCTTCGACAGGAACGCCACGCGTGCGCTCATTTCCGGCAGGATGCGCGGATCCTTGTCGATGAAGGCCACCTTCACCATCACGGTCGCCTTGGCGCGGTCCACCGTCGGCACGATCATGTGGACCCGGCCGCGCAGGCGCTCGTCGGGCAGCGCGTCCAGTTCGATCACGCAGGGCTGCCCTTCCTTGACCTTGGTGAGGTTGGATTCCGAGACATCGGCCTCGACCTGCATGGTGGCCAGGTCGGCCATCGACACGACCGCGCCCTTGGACTGGTTGGTGGAGGCAAACGGCGCCACCACGTCGCCGATGTCGGCGTGCTTGGAAAGGATGACGCCGTCGAAGGGCGCGCGGATACGCGTGTATTCCACCGCCACTTCCGCCTCGTGATAGGCTGCCGCCGCCGCGGCCACCTGCGCCTTGGCCACGGCGATGGCGGCGCCGTCCGCCACCACCGTCGCCTCGGCACTGGCAAGGCTGGCGCGCGCCTTGTCGTGCCGCGCCAGGGCGGCGTCGTAGGTTTCCTCGGTCACGTATTTCTTGCCGATCATCGCCTTGGCCCGGTGCAGCACGCGTTCGGCATCCTTCAGCTCAGCCTGCACTTCGGAAACGTGGGCGCGATCGACATTCTGGTGCGCCTGCGCCTGTTGCACCGTCGCCTCGGCCGCGTTCCGGTTCGCCTCGGCCTTTTCCATGGAGGCGACCATGTCCTGGTTTTCCAGCTTGCCGATGATCTGTCCCTTCTTGACCCGCGTGCCCTCCTCCACGTCGAGTTCCACCAGCCGTCCCGTTGCCTTGGAGGCGACGTCGGCCTTGGTCTGCGGCACCACGTAGCCGGTGGCATTGAACAGGGTCAGGGCCTGCGACGGATAGGCGGTCGTCACGGTGGCAACTTCGACCTTTGGCTTGGGCGTCAGCAGGCCGATGAGCGAGACGTCACCGCCTGTGGCGGCATAGCCGCCGATTGCGGCGACGACGATCAACAACAGCCAGGGCCACCGGCGCGTCCTGCGCGGCGGTCGTGTCACCTGGGATTTCTGCGAACGGTCAATCTTGAGCTTGGATAAATCTTCCATCGGGTGCGGGGCCGGTTAGTGGAGGAATAGCGACCACCCGGCACGGCCGGGCAGCACCAAAGGACACTGCAATTCGTGGGCTGGAGCGCATCAGGCTCTGGTTTCACAATCGAGGCGACGTCCACGGCGACAGCGGGTTGTTCGCCGCATAGACTTCGAATTGTACTACGGGCGAGCGGCCCGCCTAAACCGCGGCACCACCGGCGACCGGGGCAAAGTTG
>CAYVOU010000167.1:0-4984 GCA_964453295.1 uncultured Gammaproteobacteria bacterium | reverse complement strand
GGCCGAGACGTTCCCTACCGTCAGGTTGCCCGACTTGCTGAGAACCTGCACGTTGGCATTCTGCGGAGTCAAGTTGCCGGCTTTTACATCGCCGCTGCCGACGAAGGTGCCGCCGCCGGTCACGACATGCGATGCGCCGAGGACGACGTTGCCGCGGATGTTGATGTTCAGCCCGGTCAGGTTGATGCCGCTGTTCGGCGCGGCATTCGTCACCCACATGTAGAGATCGCCGGTACCGGTGCCGGTGATCGTGGCGTTGCCGGCCATGTTGACGATGCCGTCGCTGGCCTGCAGCCTGACCGTCGTGTTTGAATTCAGCGCGCTTTCAATGTTCGCGATACCAATCGTGCTGCCGTAACCCAGACTGCCGCCATAGGAGATCGAACCCGAACTGCCGGTGACGATGTTGATAGTCGTGGGGTCGATAAAATAGGTGCCACCCTTGCCGACTTCCACCTTGCCCCGGATGCTGACGCCGCCATGCCCACTCAGCTCGACGAAACCGCCGTTGCCCTGTGCGGAGCCGGCCTTGGCGGAGATCAGTGCATCCTTGCGAAACGCAAGCTTGCCGTCGGCAATGACCGAGACGTTGCCGCCGTCGGCATTGCCGTCGCCGTCGGCATGGATCGCGCTGCCGTTGGCCAAATCAATGTTCTTGTCGCTGGTGACAGCGACCTGGCCACCCGCCTGCCCGTTCTCACCGCTCGCGTCCAGGGTGCCGTTGTTGACGACGTTGCCACCGGTCGCACTCAGGGTGATCACGCCATCGTGCTGCTGGATGCTGCGTGCCTGGACCAGCCCGTCGTTGTTGACGGCGGTGGTGACCAAATCTTCGGCCACTTTGGCGGTCATCAGCACGCGGCCGCCATCGGCAATGAGCTGTCCCGCGTTGCTGACGCCGGCGGCCTTGTCCACCGCCTTTTCGTCGACCGCCACGTCGACCAGCCCCGTGTCGCCCACCGTGAGCGTGAGACGGTTGCCGCTGGCCAGGGCGATCGTGCCCATGCGGGCCTCGATCAGGCCGCTGTTGTCCACCTTGCCGCCGGCCAGCACGACGAATCCGCCGTCGCCGGTCTTGATGTGACCGTCATTCACGACGCCGGCACCGTCAGGATTGTCCTTCGTACGCGCGAATGCGTAATTGCCGGCCATGAAATCCTCGTCCTTGATGTCGAGAACACTTGCCACCAGGCCGTTGACGTCGACCCGGGCGCCGGGGCCGAAATACACGCCGTGGGGATTGACGAGGAATATCCGGCCGTTGGCCGACAGATGGCCCAGGATCTGCGACGGGTCGCCGCCCACGACGCGGTTCAACGCGATGGCGGTGGAACTGGGCTGCGTAAACTGCACGTATTCCTGGCCGCCTATCGAAAAGCTCTGCCAGTTGATGATGGCCTTGTTGGTGCTTTGCAGGACATTGGTGGTGGTGGCGTCGGGGCGGGTGACAGCCGCCGCACCGGCTACGACCTGCTCGCCGGTCGGGCCGGCCATGGCAACGGCGGGCAGGCAGGCCGCCGCCGTACAGGCATAGCCCCACCGATGGTCCAGTATCCCGCGGATGACGGATACCAGTCGCTTCAATCTGAATTGCCGGATGTGCTTGGCCATATTGCCTACCTGCCTGTCCGATCGGAGCAGGCGTCAAGAGACGAATTCATGTTGCCTTGACGAATTTAGATACCAGATTCCCGGTGCCGGCACCGTGACTATTTTCACAGCACCGCATACTCCCCGGGTCCGTGCGTCGGCGGCGTTCCATCCCTGTGGGTTACTGCCGCTTGCGGTCGCCATCGCTAGAACGCCGCGGAGAAGCTGAACCACGCCCGCGTATCGCGGCCGTCGGTCGAATGATAGGCCGTCGTCGGCTGGACGACGGCCACGTCGAAAGCGTAGTTGCGGGCGATCCGGCCGGTCAGTCCAAAACCGAAGCCGGTCAGCGATTCCGTATCGTGCTCGCCGGCCGCGGGCTTCTTCCGGTAAACCATGCCGGCGTCATAGAAGATCCGGCCCTGCAACGGCACGCCCGGGATCCAGGCCAGTGGCCGGCGGAACTCGATGGTGCCGTCCATGCCTTCGTCGCCGGCCAGTTCGGCGGACGGGAAAGCCCGCACGCCAGTAGGACCACCGATGCGGAAGCGCTCGGTGTCGACCAGGGGATCGATGCTGGCGACGCCGGAGGCACGCAGGAACAGCGACCAGCTGTACTTGAGCGGCTGCAGGTGAGTGGCGTCGATACGCAGCTTGCCGGCCTGGCGGTTGTTCTGCGTGCCGTCCTTGTTGCCCCGGAAATTGGTTGAGACTTCGGCATTCAGTGTGGAAACCGCGTCGTTGGCGTAGACATGGGTATAGAACATGTTCAACCGAAGCAGGCCGATGTCGTTGGCTTTCTTCAACAGGCCCCGCTGGCGGGTGAGCGTGCGTTCGAAGCCAATCGCGCCATAGAGTGTGTCGACGCGATTGCGGATGAACGGCTGCGTCAGGTTGATCCCGAAATCGTCGCCTTCGCCGCTGATGTCAACGCCGGCGAATGCGGTGCCCAGTTCACCGGTGTCCACTTTGTAGTTGTACCGCGAGTAGTAGACATTGGCGTGCGTGCCCCAATGATTCAGCGGTGCATCGTAGTTGAAGCGGCCGTATTCCAGCAGGCCGCCTTCGGAATGGAGTACGTTGAAATCCAGGCGATCGCCGTAGCCCAGCGGGTTATTGATCGTCGCGTTGCCCTGCAGGCGCCACTCGCCGATGATGGTACGGCCGTAGTTATCCAGACTGACGCCGAGGGTGTATGGCGTTTCCACGGTCTTCACCATCACGTCCGTCGTGCCGTAGGTGGCGCCCGGCTGCACCACCGCCCGGGCCGAGAGACCCGGCAGGGAATTCAGGTCGAGGAGGTCGTCTTCCAGTCCCTTGATGGTAAGGACGCGTCCCGGCGCAACGTGCGTAACGTGGTCGTCGAGTAATTCGGCACGATAGCGCTTATTGCCTGTGAAGCGGATTGCCCCGACCCGGCCTTCGAGAACTTCCAGCTTGATGGTGCCTGAACTGACCTGCTGCGCGGGCACGGTCACCTGCGCCAGCGTGTAGCCAGCCTTGTGGTAATAGTCGGTCAGCTTGTCGGCGACTCCGTAGATTTCCGCCAGCGTGAGCTTGCGGCCCTGGTACCCGGCGATCTGCGCTTGCAGGTCGGCCGTGGAAACGACGGAATTGCCGGTGATCTCGAAACGGTTGACGAGGATGGCTGCGCCGCCGGGCGCGACGCTCGGCTTTGCCTTGGGCATTTCCACTTCCGGCGCCGCCGGACGCGCGGCGGGCGCGGCTGGCGCGGGCTGCACCTGTTCACGTACCGCACCTGGTGTCGGTACATCCGCGGCAGGCAAGGCCGTGGTCGCGCCGAGCATCGTGACCGCGACTAGCGCAAGCGTCAGACCGCCGTACGTTCGAGACCGACGGACCCCGAAATCCACCCTGGCATTCCTCCCAATTCGCGTCGAAGACTCACGGACGCACTTGCTTGCAATCATAACAGTACGCTCAGGATTTTCATATAAGGGGGCATTAAGCAAGGATTTTTGTTGTCCGGCGATTGTATTGGTGCGCCGCAGCAAACAAGCGCCCTCCCAAATTTCATGGATCTTACACCAGGCGCCCGCGGGAACTCGAACCCCACTGACCCGTTCGGTGACATCTTCCCTGTTTCAGGCGCGCCTTGAGTCCGGCAGGATGCCTTCAATCAAGCCGGCCAGAGCCTCCGGCGGCGATTCGGCGCCACCGCCGCGATACCGGGCAGCGAATCGTTCCGCCGCCAAGCCGTAGCGCGGATCCTCAAGCAACGCCCGCAGCTTCGCCGCCATGCCGGCGGGCTGCAAGCCGGGCGCGACGAGTCCCGCACCGAGTTGTTCCACACGTCTGGCCACCATGAATTTCTCGAGATCCAGCGGCAGCACCAGCACCGGCTTGCCGGCGAGCAATATCGAGGCGGTGGTCCCGAAACTGCCGCAGGTGATGCCGACGTCGCACTCGGCGCAAACCTGCCGTATCGCCAGCGGCTCGGGAACAAACCGCAGCGTTTCGCTTTGACAGCCGCGCTTGATTTCATCGTTCAGTGCCGGGGCATAAATCAGGCACCGATACGCCTCCTCATTGATGTGTTGCAGCAGTGCCGGCAGCGTCTGGAACGGGTAGAGATAGCCGAAGAGTCGCGGGCCCTCGCCCGGTGGCCATTGCGGCGTCGTACCGAACTCTCCCGCACTCACCATGCCGTGGTATTCGAGACCCTCGCGATTGGGGTAGTGGTCCAGTTCCCGCACGGTCCGCATGATGGGCACCGCGCGTTCGAAGAGGTGCCACAACGCCGGCAACGGCGGTTCGCCCAACGCGTGCAGGACCGAGTTGACACAATCCAGCACGGGCTTCTCGGCGGCAACGAGTTGGTCCCGGGAGACAGGCTCCCAGTAGCGCATCGCCGGCAGAAGACCTGCCTGGCGTCTCGAGAGAGGAAGGCGAGCATTGCCGTCGGGCTGTGGTCGAACAGCACGAGGTCGGGCCGATAGCTGTCGTAGAGGTATCGCCAGGCCTTGACCCGTCCGAGCAGCCCGTCGCGGTCGGCAAAGCCCATGTTATGCAGCAGCTGGGCGTACGAATACACCTTAACCACCGCGTCGGGCGATCGGTTCGACAATATCGGCGCTTGCACCGCGGGGATGTCCGTGTCGCCGAAAATGATCTCGGTATTGGCGAGATCGCGGACCGCCATCAAAATGGAATGGCCGCGTTCGCGCAACAGCGCGAAGACTCGCCGGTAGGCGGTCAGGTGGCCGAAGCCGCGGCCCAGTTCCCAGGTAAAAAGAATGCGCGCCACGGTCGTCAGCCGCGGTCAGGAGGTGGCGATGATGAAGGTCCTCGCGGTCAGTCCACCCGGTCTCGAGCCAGCGCTCGTCGACGAGCTCGCAGAGCTCGGCCTGGGTGCGTCGGCGGTGCCCGGCGG
>CAYVOU010000166.1:0-4991 GCA_964453295.1 uncultured Gammaproteobacteria bacterium | reverse complement strand
CACCGCGGCAAGCGATATTTACCGGCAACATGCTGTCATAGGTGCAATTGCCAGGATCGAACAGGAGTCATCGCGTGAAAACCGGCCGAAACACATTCTTTCGTATTGGCAGGCTCGGACTGGTGCTGACTGCCGCCGCATTATGTTTCGTCGCATCGACGATTCAGGCGGCGGGCACCGAAATGCCGCCCGCACCGGATTTCAAGCAGCCGGACCCGGCTGCGTGGATCAACTCCGAACCCCTGACCCTGGCCGATCTCCGCGGCCAGGTCGTCCTTGTCTATCTGTGGAAAATCGACAGCGTGAATTGCTCGAAGTCGTTTCCGTGGCTCGCCGAAGTGGAAAAGAAGTTCGGACCGAAGGGCCTGCGTCTCATCGGCGTGCACACGCCGGAGACCGACGCCGAAAAGGAACGCGGGGTCGTCAACGCCCGAATTCAGGACCTGATGATCAAGGACCCCGTGATGCTGGACAACGACATGCATTACTGGAACGCCCTGCACAACCACTACTGGCCGGCGTTTTACCTCATCGACAAGGAAGGCAGGCTGCGCGGCAGTTTCATCGGCGAAACCCACGAAGGCGACAAGCAGGCGGCCGCGATCGAAACGCTGATCGCGACCCTGCTCGCCGAACCGGCGCCGCCGGCCGAACGCCACTGACGGCGTCAGCCGCGGCTTATCCGATAACAGCGGTGAATATGCGGATTCCGCTCGAAGTCCTTGGGGATCGTCGAGCGCGTGATGTCCTCGAACGCCAGGTCCGGCATGGCGTCCGCATCAAGCCTGAACTTGACGCGGTTGGTCGAGAACACCAGCACGCCGCCCGGGGCTAACAGCTTCGCCGCGGCGCCGATCAGCTCAACGTGATCGCGTTGCACGTCGAGCGTGTCCTGCATTCGCTTCGAGTTGGAGAAAGTGGGCGGGTCAAGGAAGATTAACCCGTAGCGCTTGCGGTCATGCTGCTGTTCGTCCAGCCATTGCAGGCAGTCGGCCTGCACCAGCAGGTTGTTGGCCGGGTCCATGCCGTTCAGCGCGAAGTTGCGCCGTGCCCAGTCGAGGTAGGTCGCCGACATGTCCACCGAGGTGGTGGACGCGGCGCCACCTAGCGCCATATACACGCTGGCCGTCGCGGTGTAGCAGAAGAGGTTCAGGCAGTCCCGGCCACGGGACCAGCCGCCGAGCAGGGCGCGGGTGGACCGGTGATCCAGGAACAGGCCGGTGTCGAGATAATCTTTAAGATTGACGAGAAGCCGGCAGGCGCCCTCGGCGACTTGCAGATACTCTCCGGTCTGCGCCTTGCGCGTGTACTGCGCCGTGCCGCGCTGGCGTTCCCTGCGCTTGAGCACGATGCGTTCGCGCGGGATCTCCAGGACCTGCGGCAGGGCGGCGACAATCTCCCGGAAGCGCAACCGTGCTTTTTCCGGGTCGACGCTGGCCGGCGGCGCATATTCCTGTACGTGCGCCCATAAACCGTCGCCCTGATAAAGATCCACGGCGACGGCGTATTCCGGCATGTCGGCATCGTACAGCCGGTAACAACTTATGCCTTCCCTGGCCGCCCAGCGGCCCAGTGTCCTGAGGTTCTTGCGCAGGCGGTTGCCGAACATTTCCGCGCCTTCGGACAGTGGCTTTTGCGCCGCCGCCACGGCCCTGGCCTCGGCCGATTTTTCAAACCATTCCGGCGTCACCTGGAAGCGCAGCAACCGGCATTCGATGGCGCCGTTGTAGAACGTGTGGGTGCGGCGGGCCTTCAGACCCAGGTACTTCCCTAAAGGCGGATTGCCGGTAAAAACTGCGGCCTGCCAACCCTCGAAACGTTGCTTGAGGACCTCTCCGATTAGCCTGTACAACGCTTCGAGCGCCGCCCGTTCCCCAGGCGCGCTGTGCAGACGCTCACCGTAAGGCGGATTGACCATGAACATGCCGGCAGCGACGCCTTCCGGCGTTTCCACGTCGGCGATGTCGCGTCGTTCGATGCGCGCCAGCGCCTTGATGCCGGCGGCATCGACGTTGTCGCGGGCGGCGCGCACGGCCCTCGCGTCCGCATCGAAACCGAACAGCGGCGGCGAAGCTTGAAGGCCTGCCTCGCGCCGATGCACCGCCTCCTCGCGCAGAACGCGCCATGCCTCGGCATCATGCCCGCGCCAGCGCAACAACGCGAAATAATCGCGATTCAGGCCCGGGGCGATATCGGCCGCCATCATGGCTGCCTCGATCAGCAGCGTGCCGGAACCGCACATCGGGTCGACGAAAGTGCCCCCGGTCGCCGCGACCGTGTCCCAACCGGCGCGCAACAACAGCGCCGCCGCCAGGTTCTGCTTGAGTGGCGCAACCACGGCCGATTCGCGGTAACCGCGCCGGTGCAGGCTGTCCCCGGCCAGATCCAGACTCACGGAAGCCTGGTCGCGATCGACGTGCACGTGCACGCGCAGATCGGGCTGCTCCCGGGCGATTGATGGGCGTTCACCGCAGCGCTCGCGAAACTGATCGACGATGGCGTCCTTGACCTTGAGCGCGCCGAAATGCGTGTGGGTAATCGTCGAACGCTGGGCGCTGAAATCGACCAGCAGGGTGCCGGCCGGGGCCAGATGTTCTGACCAGTCGATGCCGCGGATCCCGTCGTAAAGCGCTTCCGGCGTCGCCGCCGGCACATCGGCCAGGTGCATGAGCACCCGGCTTGCGGTACGCGACCAGAGACAGGCGCGGTAGCCCAGCGCCAGCGGCCCTTCGAAGGCCACCCCGGCCGGACCTTCCTTGATCATCCCGGCGCCGAGGTGGCGCAATTCTTCGGCGAGTACGGGGGGCACACCCTTGGGCGCCGTGGCGAAAAAACGCAAGACCGTCATGCGGCGGCATTGTACACGCGCCCAATGCGAAACCGCGGCCGGGAATGCTCAGCGCGCCGGGGTCAGGTGACCGGCGAAGATCTCCGTACAGCGGCGCCAGGTGTACCGCGCGGCATAGGCGACGCAGTCTTCCCGCTTCAGCGCCAGGGCGCCCTCTACCGCGTGTCCCAGATCCTCGTCCAACACGCCGGTCCTCCCCTGCTGTACCACGTCCAGCGGCCCGGTCACCGGGAAGGCCGCCACCGGCACGCCGCAGGCCATGGCTTCCAACAGCACGAGGCCGAAGGTATCGGTACGGCTTGGGAACACGAAAACATCGGCGCCCGCAACGCAGGCCGCGAGGTCGGCGCCTAGCTTTTGTCCCAGAAAACGGACCTGGGGATAGGCCTGGCGCAGCTTTTCCAGGTCGGGGCCGTCGCCGACCACCACCTTGCTGCCCGGCAGGTCCAGGCGTAGGAAGGCCTCGATGTTCTTTTCCACCGCCACCCGCCCCATGTACATCGCCAGCGGCCGCGGCAACTCGAAACGATAGCTCGGATTCGGACGGAATACCGCCGTGTCCACGCCGCGCGGCCAGATCTGCAGGTTGGCGAAGCCGCGTGCCGACAGCCTTTGCTGCTGAGTCGGCGTCGGGACCAGCGTGCGCGCCGCGCGACCGTGGTAGCGGCGCAGGTAGTGGTAGGTCCAGGCGACCGGCACCGGTGCGCGGGCGCGGATGTATTCCGGAAACTGGGTGTGGAATGACGTCGTGAACGCCAGGCCGCGCTGGCGGCAGTAGCGGTGGGCCGCGTGCCCGAGGGGGCCTTCCGTCGCAATGTGGATCGCCTCGGGTGCATAGTCGTCCAGCGCCTGCGCCACCGCCCTGCCCGGCAGCACCGCGAGCCGGATCGAGGGATAGGTCGGGCAGGGCACGGAGCGAAACTGCTGCGGCGTGATATGGCGGACTTCGTAGCCCATGGCCCGAAGTTCGGCGCCGGTGTGATCCAGCGTGTTGACGACGCCGTTGACCTGGGGGTGCCAGGCGTCGGTGACGATCACGACGCGACGTATGTCGCCGCGCCGGGTCGCGCCGGCGGCCTCCGGCGCAGCGTTGCCGGCAGGTTCCCCCGCCAGATCCGGCGACCGTGCCGACGGTGCGGCGCGGCTATCGGGATGCTCGCGGGCGGAGACGCGGTTCAACGTTGTTGTGAGGTGGTCCACGAAGCCCCGGCAGACTGATGACGAAGGAAGGGTAGGTTCACTGTGTTGCATATCCGTTAAGGGTTTTTGTCATTTGCATGACACACGAAGCTGCTTAACTCCCGCACCAGCCATGAACGCACCGCAAAACAGCCCTTTCAAGGGCAAGACCGGTCTCGTCCGGATCTGGAATGCCCTGCACTACTCGATCGCCGGCCTGCGCGCCGCCTACCAGAACGAATCCGCCTTCCGCCAGGAATTCTGGCTGGCGGTGATACTGATAGGCGCCGCCCTGGCGCTGCCGGCGGGCGGAGTGGCCAAGGCACTGATGATCGGCAGCGTCCTGCTTGTGCTGATCGTCGAGTTGCTCAATTCCGCCGTCGAGGCCGTGGTCGACCGCGTGTCCTTCGATCACCACGAACTGGCGAAGCGATCCAAGGACATGGGCAGTGCCGCGGTTCTGGTGAGCCTGCTGAACTGCCTGGCGGTGTGGGCGCTGGTGCTGATCGACTATTTCCGCCACTGAGTTGCCGCATTGCGGCGTTTGCCGCGACTGAACTGGTAAACTTGCCCGCATGGATCCCGCCACCAACCAGCACTACGTCGACTCGATCTGGGGCGATTCCATCGTCCCGGAACTGATCGAGTACATTCGCATTCCCAACAAGTCGCCGCTGTTCGATGCGGACTGGGCGAAGAACGGACACATGGACGCCGTGGTCGCCCGTTTCGAGAAATGGGCGCTGGGGCTGGGCCTGCGCGGCCTGCAGCTGGACGTGATCCGGCTGCCCGGCCGCACGCCGCTGATGCTGATGGAAATCCCCGGCGAAACCGCGCGCACGGCGCTGCTCTACGGCCATCTGGACAAGCAGCCGGAGATGAGCGGCTGGCGCGACGGCCTGGGACCGTGGCTGCCGGTAATGGAGGGCGACCGGCTCTACGGCCGCGGCGGCGCCGACGACGG
>CAYVOU010000165.1:0-5000 GCA_964453295.1 uncultured Gammaproteobacteria bacterium | reverse complement strand
TCCCGTTGGAACATGCCCTGCCGGTGCTGGGATGGCGCGGCGACTTTTTCGTGCTGGCAGCACTGCTGCTGATCGCCGCCGGCGTCATCGGCTTCGGCGCCGTCGAAGCGCCGCACGGCATCAACCGCGATCGCCTGCGCGATCAGTTTCGTGATCTCCGCGCTGTGGTCGGCTCATCGCAGTTCAGGCGGTTCGTGCCACAGGCCGCGCTCTTTGTCGGATCCTTCATGGCCATGCAGGGGCTGTGGGCCGTGCCCTGGTTCATCAACGTCGACGGACTCGACCGGGGCGCCGCCGCCGATCACCTGATGTGGCTGAATTTCGCGGCCCTGTTCGGTCAGCTTGCCATTGCCGCGCTGGCGACAAGGCTGGCGCGCGCGGGCATCCCGCCCATCCGCATCATGTACGGCGGCCAGGCGCTCTCTTTGCTAACCCAGATCCTGATCTGCGCCGGCGTGCCGGCCAGCCTGCCCTTGTGGTTCGCCTATGGCCTGTTCAACACCACGGGCGCGCTCATGTATTCCACGTTGGCGGCATTCTATCCGCTGGCGCTGGCCGGTCGGGTGATGGCTGCCATCAACCTGATGGCTTTCGTTGGCGCCTTCTCCATCCAGTGGGGGTTCGGCGTCCTGGTCGACGCGCTGGGCGCGCACGGGATGGCGACGAGCAACGCGTACCGGCTTAGCTACGCGCTGTTGATCCTGGCGCAGTTTGCGGCGCTGCTGCGGCTGATGCGGGGCGGCGAGCGGCGCGCCGCGTCAGCCATCACCGATCCGTGAGAACCGGCCGGTATCGCCTCAGGCGATAACGATGTCATCATCACCGACCCCAAGACCGCGCAGGGCGTCGGCAATCTCAAGCGAGACGGCTTCCAGCCGCGCGGCGTCGGTGCCGCGCGACACGATATTGACCGCTACACGGTTCTGGCGCGCGAAAGGATAGCTGCCGATGGCCACATCGGTATGGCGCTGCTGGATAGCCGTCAGGCTTTCCGCGATGCGGCTTTCGCCTATCGGCGCCGTCACCGTCCGCGAAAGGATGGGCGGGCCGCCGGCAAGCTGGGGCCGCAGCGTATCGAACATCGCCCGCATGATGGGCGGCACCCCCGCCATCACGAAAACATTGCCTATGCGAAAGCCCGGCGCACCGCTCACCGGATTGTCGATCAGCGTGCTGCCTTCCGGTACGGTCGCCATCTTCAACCGCGGCGCCGAAAGTTCGTCGGCACCATAGAAGCGCCGCAGCATGAGCACGGCCTCTTCGCGCACTTCGAGCTTGACGCCGAATGCCGCCGCAATCGCAGCGCTGGTGATGTCGTCGTGGGTCGGACCGATACCGCCCGTGGTGAATACATAGGTATAGCTTCCGCTCAGCGTCCGCACGGCCGCGACGATTTCCGGATCCACGTCCGCCACGACACGCGCTTCGCGCAGCGGAATGCCCATGGCCGCGAGTTCCCCGCCGATATAGGCGAGATTCACGTCCCGGGTGCGCCCGGAGAGGATCTCGTTGCCGATCACCAGCATTGCAGCTGTTGCCGTTTGCCGGATTTCTCCTGTCATGGATACTCCTGTTCGAGGCTTTCGGCCTGGATTGGATATTGCGCGCCCGGCCGCCGGCGAGCGCGCCTGGCCGATGCCGGCATTGTGCCTTCGCGTCCAGGATCCCGCCAGCCGCCATTCTTATTGGCGATGGCGGGCGGCGGGCACCGATAATGGCGTGAGGAGGCCCGCCATGGCCGTTGCCGAGTTTCGCTTCTACGAAGAGTTGAACGACTTTCTGCCGTCCGCCAGGCGGCGGATGACTTTCCGCTATGCCTGCGCGCGGGAAGCAACGGTGAAGAACGCGATTGAAGCCCTGGGCGTGCCGCACACCGAGGTGGAATTGATCCTGGCCAACGGTGAGTCGGTCGACTTCAGGTATCGCGTCCGCGACGGCGATCGCATCAGCGTTTACCCGGTGTTCGAGGCCATGGACGTGACATCGCTGCTGCGTTTGCGCGACCAGCCGCTGCGGCACAGCCGCTTCATCGCCGACGCGCAGCTCGGGGCGCTTGCCAAGTACCTGCGGGCGCTGGGTTTCGACACGCTTTATCGAAACGATTTCAATGACCGTGAGATCGCCGCGATTGCCGCCGAGGACCGCCGGATTATCCTGAGCCGGGACAAGGGCCTGCTGATGCAACGCGATGTTACCCACGGCTGCTACGTGCGCGCCATCCGGCCCTTGGCGCAGATCGAGGAGATCCTGCACCGACTCGATCTCTTCAGTCAGGCCAAACCGTTCAGCCGTTGCCTGATTTGCAATGCCAAGCTGGAATCACTCCCCAGATCGGAAGCCGCGCTGAGAGTGCCGCCGGACACTGCCCGGCATTACCACGAATTCCGTCATTGCCGCGGCTGCGACCGCGTCTACTGGCCGGGACCGCACTTCCGCCGCCTGAAGGAGATCCTGGACACGGCGCGGAAGCGCCGCTGATTGGCGGCGAATTCCTTGCCGAACCGGCTAGGAGACCGCCGCGACGTCGCTGGCGCTTAACTTGCGCACCACGCGGCCGAAAGTCAGTCCCTGCACCAGTACCGAGAAGATCACGACGATATAGGTTACCGCCACCAGCAGATCGCGTTGCGGGCCGAAGGGTAACGAAAGAGCAAGCGCGATTGAAATTCCCCCGCGCAAGCCGCCCCAGATCAGTATGCCGACGGTGCCGGCGGGAAACCGCCCCTTCCGCCACAACAGCGCGAACGGCATGGCGACGCTGACGAAGCGCCCGCACAGCACGGCAACGATGGCGCCGAGCCCGGCGATGACTAAAAGCGCGTTGAAATCCAGCACCACGAGTTCGAGACCGATCAGCATGAACAGCAGCGCGTTCAGCATCTCGTCGGTCAACTCCCAGAAACCGTCCAGATGCCCGCGGGTGAGATCCGACATCGCCAGGTCGCGGCCCTGGTTGCCAATCAGCAGGCCAGCGGTGACCACCAGGATGGGCGCGGACACATGCAGGCTTTCCGCCAGCGCGTAACCGCCGGTGGCCAGCGCCACCGTCAGCAGCACCTCGACCTGGTAGGCATCCACCGAACGCAGCATGCGGAAGGTGATCCAGCCAAGCAGCAACCCCAGCCCGACACCGCCGGCCACCTCCTCGAGCAAGTACAACGCCAGGCTGCCGAAGGTGGGGGAATGCTCGCCCGTGGCGATGCCTAGAACGGTGAGGAATACAACCACGCCGATGCCGTCGTTAAAGAGGCTTTCGCCGGCAATCTTGGTCTGGATCGCCTTGGGCGCACCGACCTGCCTGATGATGCCCAGCACCGCGATGGGATCGGTCGGTGAGATCAGCGCACCGAACAGCAGGCCGTAGATGTAGGGACAATCGAATCCCAGCAACCGGGCACCGAGCCAGAACAGGGTGCCGGTAACGAAGGTCGCCACCAGCACGCCTATCGTGGTGAGCACCGCGATCGGCGCGCGCATCTCTTTCAGGTCGTCGAGATCGATATGCAGGGCACCGGCGAACAGCAGCAGCGACAACATGCCGTGCAACAGCAGGTCGTCGAACTGGATGTTGCTGACGAAGGTGACGGTATTGCTGTAATCCACCAGGCCGGCCTTGCCCAGGAAGAACATCACCATGGTCCCAATCAGCGTCAGCACGGTGAGGCCTATGGTGGAAGGCATGCGCAGGAAGCGGTAATTGACGTAGCTGCCGATCGCGGCGAGCACCATAAGCACGGCAATGGTCTGGAATGCGGTCATGGTGTCCCTGAGCAGGCATACCGCCGTCGAGGCGGGTCGACGGACAAGCTAACACCGCGCGCGCGCATGGGGAAGACCTTAAATGTTCGAGAGCCGCTATCAAAAAAAGCGGGCCGGCAAGCCGGCCCGCCTTGAAACGACATCCGCGTGAATTACAACAGCGGCACGATCAACAATGCGACGATGTTGATAATCTTGATGAGCGGGTTGACCGCCGGGCCGGCGGTGTCCTTGTACGGATCGCCGACGGTGTCGCCCGTGACCGCAGCCTTGTGCGCCTCGCTGTTCTTGCCGCCGTGATGGCCGTCCTCGATGTACTTCTTGGCATTATCCCAGGCACCGCCGCCGGTAGTCATGGAGATGGCGACGAACAAACCGGTGACGATGGTGCCTATGAGCAGACCGCCCAGCGCCTTGACGCCGGCATCGTGGCCCATCAACGCACCGATGCCGAAGGCGACGACGATCGGCACCAGTACCGGCAGCAGCGAGGGGATGATCATCTCCTTGATTGCCGCCGTGGTGAGCATGCTCACCGCCCGCGAATAATCCGGCTTGCCCGTGCCTTCCATGATGCCCGGGATCTCCTTGAACTGGCGGCGGACTTCCACCACCACCGCACCGGCGGCGCGGCCCACCGCCTCCATCGCCATCGAGCCAAAGAGGTAGGGCACCAGGCCGCCGATGAACAGGCCGATGATGACCGCGGGGTCGTCCAGCCTGAACTCCACGAGCTTGCCGGCACCGCTCAGGGAGTGCGTAAAGTCGGCGAACAGCACCAGTGCCGCCAGGCCCGCGGAACCGATGGCATAGCCCTTGGTCACCGCCTTGGTGGTGTTGCCCACCGCGTCCAGCGGATCGGTGATGCCGCGGATCTCCGGCGGCAGATCGGCCATCTCGGCGATGCCGCCGGCGTTGTCGGTAATGGGTCCGTAAGCGTCGAGCGCGACGATGATGCCGGTCATGGACAACATGGAGGTGGCCGCGATAGCGATCCCGTACAGACCGCCGAGGTGATAGGCGCCCAGGATGCTGGCACACACCGCCAGCACAGGTAGTGCCGTCGCCTTCATCGAAATGCCCAGGCCGGCGATGATGTTGGTGGCATGGCCCGTGGTGCTGGCCTGCGCGATGTGCTGAACCGGCTTGAACTCGGTGGCCGTGTAGTACTCGGTGATCCAGACCATGGCGGCGGTCAGCACCAGCCCGATCACGCCGCAACCGAACAGCGCGGTGCCGTC
>CAYVOU010000164.1:0-5007 GCA_964453295.1 uncultured Gammaproteobacteria bacterium | reverse complement strand
GGACGCGGCAACAGGCCGGGACGAGTGTTGATCCAGACTCACCATCCGGACCATCCGCTGATCCGCAGTCTCGCCACGACCGGCTACGAAGCGGTGTGCGCGCAATTGCTGGAGGAACGTCGCGCCGTGGGCCTGCCGCCTTATACTTACCTGGCGCTGATCCGCGCGGAGGCGGTCAGTGCCACGGCGCCCTTCCGGTTCCTGGAGAGCGTCAAGTCAATCGCGCCGGTCCGTGGGCAGGAAGTGGAAATCTACGGGCCCATGCCGGCGCCCATGGTGCGTCGGGCCGGCAGGCACCGGGCGCAGCTGCTGCTGCAATCGCGCCGCCGCCAGGCATTGCACGCCTTTCTGCAGACCTGGGTGCCCGCCGTCGAGGGCCATTCGTCCACGCGCGGCGTGCGCTGGTCCATCGACATCGACCCGCTGGAGATGTACTGAACGGCGTCCGCCCAGCGTGCGCCAGGGTGCAGATTCCCGGCAGGCTGATAGAATGCCAAGCCGTTTTGAAGGGACATCGGATTGAAGACTGAATTACTCAAGTTGCTGACCTCGGCCCTGGATTCCCTGCGCGATACGCTGGCGCTTCCGGCCGACCTTGACGTGTCGATCCAGATCGAACGACCGCGCGAAGCCGGCCACGGCGACTTCTCCAGCAACCTGGCGATGCTTCTTGCCAAGCCGGCAAAGCGTAAGCCTCGAGATCTGGCGCAGGTTCTGGTCGATGCGTTGCCCGCTTCCGACGCCATCGACAAGGTGGACATTGCCGGTCCCGGCTTCATCAATTTTTTTCTCAAACCCGCCGCCATCCAGGCTGTCACCAGGCAGGTGCTGGCCGAGGGTGATGCCTACGGCCACGAAGAACCGGGACGGCGCGGCCGGGTCATGGTGGAATTCGTCTCCGCCAATCCCACCGGTCCGATGCATGTCGGTCATGGTCGGGGCGCGGCCTACGGCGATTCCCTTTCCAATTTGCTGGATGCTGCCGGCTGGTCCGTGCACCGCGAGTTTTACGTCAATGACGCCGGCCGCCAGGTCGACATCCTCACGGTCAGCGTCTGGGTCCGCTACCTGGAAGCCTGCGGCGAGGCCATGCCCTACCCGGGCCGCGCCTATCCCGGCGCCTACGTCATCGCCACCGCGCAACGATTGCTGGCGGAGCAGGGCCGGCGCCTGCACCACACCGCCGCTACGGTGCTGGACGGCCTGCCCGCAGAAGGCGCGCCGGCCGACGCGGTTCCGGAATCCGAGCGCGCCGCCGCGAAGGCGCGGCAGGAGCGATACATCGACGCGCTGATCGAACGGGCGCGCCAGCTGCTGGGAGACGACTACGCGCTAATCCGCGATCAGGCACTTTCCGATCAGCTTGCCGATATTCGCGCCACGCTGGATGCATTCGGCGTACGCTTCGATCAATTTTACTCCGAGCGCAGCGTGGTCGAGAGCGGTTCTGCCGCTACGGCGATCGAACGCCTGAAAGCGGGGGGCCATGTTTACGAACTCGAAGGCGCGCTATGGTTGCGCACCTCTGCTTTCGGCGACGAAAAGGACCGCGTTCTGATCAAGGCTGACGGCAGCGCCACGTATTTTGCCAACGATCTTGCTTACCACGTCGACAAGCTCGACCGTGGGTTCCCGCTGCTGCTGGACGTATGGGGCGCCGATCACCACGGCTACATCGCCCGGGTCAAGGCGGCCATCGAGGCGCTCACCGGGCGCGAGGACGTGCTTTCGGTGCAGCTGGTCCAGTTCGTGACGCTCTCGTCCGGGCGCATGGGAAAACGCAGTGGCAATTTCGTCACCCTGCAGGAACTGATCAGCGAAGCCGGCAAGGACGCGACCCGGTTTTTCTACCTGCTGCGATCGCATGAGCAGCACCTGGAGTTCAACATCGATCTGGCACGGGCGCAGACCAACGATAATCCGGTCTACTACATACAGTATGCGCATGCGCGGATCTGCAGTGTGCTGCGGCAGCTGGAAGCGAAAGGTTTCAAGTGGGACCAGGCCTGCGGCAGCGATAATCTCGACCTGCTGGTGGAAGCACATGAACTGGCGCTGCTCTCGACCCTGTCGCGGTTCCCCGAAGTCATAGAATCCGCCGCTTGCGCCCGCGAACCGCATCATCTGGCGCATTACCTGACCGAGCTTGCCAACGATTTCCATGTGTACTACAACGCCCACACGTTTTTGACGGAGCAGGACAGCTTGCGCAACGCGAGGATCAACCTTTGTGTCGCCACCCGCCAGGTCATCCGCAACGGTCTGGCGTTGCTGGGTGTTTCGGCGCCGGAGGTCATGTAAGGCCCGCCCGGCGCCCTGCAACCGGATTCATGGCACGCGACTACAAGCATGCGGCTGGCCGCCGCAACAACAAGAGCCGCAAGACACCACCCTGGTTGTCCTTTGCCACCGGGCTGGGGATAGGTCTGTTCGTCGCCTTCGCGGTCTTCCTTACGCGGACGCACTCCGGTCGCGACGCGCCGCCGCCGCGGGTAGCCGCCGCGAAGCCGTCGCCGCCGCCGACGCCGCAGGTGGCGCCCGAAATGCCGGAGCCAGAGGCTGCACAGGCACCGAAGAAACCAGCGCCGCATAAACCCCGTTTCGACTTCTATACCATCCTGCCGGAGATGGAAGTCAAAGAAACCTCCCCCACATAGAACTCAAAGTCCATTAAAAAAATATCCCAAAACGACTCACATACAATCAAACAACTCAGGCGCCGGGCGTTTACGTGCTGCAGGTGGGGTCGTTCCAGCGTTTCGAGGAGGCCGACAAGGCCAAGGCGACGCTGGCCCTGCACGGGATCGTTGCCGACATTCAGAAGGTGGTGATCAACAACGGCGATACCTGGTACCGCGTCCGCATCGGACCGTTCAAGGATTTGAAAGCAGTGCAGGCGATGCGTGCCAAGCTGACAGCGAGCGGCATGGACTTCATGTTGTTGCGGATCAAGGACGGTCAGTCCTAGAAACCATTCCGGGAACGGCGAGCCGGATCCCGGCGGCGTTCAGGGCGAAACGGTCTTTTCCTGCCGCAGCCGCTCGAGGTTGTGGTGCACCCGCTTGTGGAATACCGATTCCCCCTTGTCATTAGCGTATTGACTGGTGAGCCGGATTTCCTGCGCCAGGAAGTAGCGAATGACGTCAGCGGCGCGATCCACCCATTCCTCCCAGGTCAAGGTTCGGCCCGCCTGCATTTCGTACTCGGACTTGAGATTCTCGGTATTGGCGCGAAAGGTGTCGTAATCGGCGGCCAGTTCCGCCAGGTCGGCGGCGCGCACCGCTTTCTGCTCGGTCGTGGTGAATTTGGCGTCGCGGTGCGTGGCTTTGATGGCGTCGACGACCTTGCGGACCGTGGACTGGGAGATACCGTGCTGCTTGAGCGCCTTTGCCGCCAGCCAGGCGGAGTATGCCTCCTTGGATTCGAAGCCCTTGCTCTTGTGATCGTCCTGGTAGCCGGCGTCATGAAACAACAGCGCGTAGTAGACCACGTCCGCCTCGATGCGGATCCCCTCCTTCATGCAGCGCGAGACGATCTCCCTGCCGGCCTCAACCGAGCGCAGGGCGTGGCTGAAGTTGTGATAGGGCAGGTTGTCGCTGTACAAGGCCGCTGCGCACTTTTCCAGGGTCTCGTCGCTGATCATCCGCGCGGTATTTTTCAAGTGCATACCCTTTGCTGGCGGTTGGCCGTTGGAGCGGGTGATGGGAATCGAACCCACGTTCTCAGCTTGGGAAGCTGATGTCTTGCCATTAGACGACACCCGCATGCAGATTCACCGCATCTTCAGAATTCTAGAGCTTATCGGGAAATTGGTCACGTCGGTATGGTGTGAACGCCTCAGCGGTTCCACATTCCTCTGGCGGCAACGCCAGCCGGCGGGCGGTAGCTGGATGGCCCATTGCGTCCGGCGGCCACACGGCCGGGCGGGGCCGCCCGGACGGCCGGACGGGACAGCGCCCATGTGGAGTGTTAGGATTGCCGGACTGAGGTGGTCACCCGGCGAGAAATGAGGGGGAGCCGGCACATCTGGGCCGCGCCAGGAGAGGCACGCACGGATATGACGTGCCGCGGTCTGGCAGGCTCAGGAACGCCCTCAAGCGCCTATACTTTGCAAAAGCCATACGGTACGGAAGGGGCGGCAAGACCCTCATGGAAAAATCGACACCGACTGTTGTCGTCATCGACGATAGCACCAGCGTTCGTGCCTTCGTGCAGCGTTGCGCGGACGGCCTCGACGTGGAGATCCGCGCCTACGCGTCGGTCTCGGCGGCGATGGACTATTTGAGCGAGGCCCACCCGGCGCTGGTCTTTCTTGATATCATCATGCCTGACAAGGATGGGTTGACCTTCCTCCAGGAGATGCGGCGGATGCCGGGATACGAGGATCTGCCCGTCGTCATGGTCAGCTCCAAGGATTATGCCCAGGACAGGATGATCGCCAAGGATCTCGGAGCCGTCGAATTTGTCGCCAAGCCGATGAGTACGAAGACCATACGGGACCTGATTATCAAATACGCCGGCGCCACCGGTGGTCATACCGAGCATGGCTAACTACCTGCGCTTCTGGGGAGTCCGTGGTTCCTATGCAGCGCCATTCGCCAGCCACCTCAAGGTTGGGGGTAATACCTCCTGCGTCGAAATCCGGGTCGGCGATCATATTCTGATTTGCGACGGCGGCACCGGCATCATCCCCCTCGGCGAGAAGCTGCTGGCCGACGACGATGTGCACGAGCTGTTAATCCTGTTCACCCATTATCACTGGGATCATATCTGCGGCATGCCCTTTTTCGTGCCGGCCTTTCGTCGCGACTGGCGCATCAACTTCTTCGGTCCCGGTCAGAGTCCCAAGGACATCGAAAAGCGTCTCTCCGACCAGATGAAGGCGCCCTACTTCCCGGTCGAGACCGAAACCTGGGCGGCAAAGATTGGTTACCTGGCGCCCAACGAGGCCGGCTTCAGCCATGGGCCGATGAAAATCACCTACCACAACGTGCATCACCCGGGTGT
>CAYVOU010000163.1:0-5059 GCA_964453295.1 uncultured Gammaproteobacteria bacterium | reverse complement strand
CGGGATGTAGGCGTAAACCTGTTCGCCCTTGCTGGGGGGATCGTCCGGCGGCACATTCATCAGGCGCAGCGCCTCTTGCATGACCTTGCTGAAAATGGGCGCTGCGACCAGGCCGCCGAAGTAGGCCGCGCCCGCCGGGTCGTCTACCATCACGACCGCGATCAGTCGCGGGTGGCTGGCGGGCACGATGCCGGCGAAGAACGCCTGATAATGGTTCTCGGAATAGCCCTGCGGGCTCGGCTTGTGCACCGTGCCGGTCTTGCCGGCAACGCGGTAACCGGGAATGTAAGCCTTGCGCCCGGTGCCTCGTTCAACCACGGTTTCCATCATCGCCAGGACTTCTTTGGCAATTTTCTTGGACATCACCCGCTTGCCCTGGACAGGGTGGTCGACCCGCAGCAGACTCACCGGCATCAGCACGCCATCGTTGGCAATTGCCGTGAACGCCTTGGCCAGCTGTAACGCCGTGACCGAGATGCCGTAACCGAAGGCGATCGTCGCCTGGTCGATTTCCCGCCAATTGTGATAATCGCTCAAACGCCCCATGGCCTCGCCGGGAAAGCCCGAGTCGGTGACCATGCCGAAGCCCACATTGTTCAACATGGTCCAAATCGTTTTAGGCTCGGGCGACAGGGCAATCTTGGCGGCACCGACATTGCTGGACTTGGTGATGACGCCGGTGACGTCAAGCGTGCCATAGTCGTGGACGTCTCTGACCTTGAATGGGCCGACATTAAAATATCCGGGAGCGGTTTCGATGCGGGTGTCCGGCGTGTAGGCGCCGGTCCCGAGTGCGGCCGCAATTGTAAATGGTTTCAAAGCCGAGCCGGGTTCGAAAACGTCGGTTACCGCACGGTTTCGGTAATATTCACCGCGCAGGTCTGCGCGGTTGTTGGGGTTGTAGGACGGCTGCGTGACCATGGCCAGGACCTCGCCGGTCTTGGCATCCAGGATCACCATGGTGCCGGCCTGGGCGTGATGCGCCAACACCCCGGCTTTCAGTTCCCGATAGGCGATGTACTGCAGCCGCTTGTCGATGCTCAGGGCGAGGTCGCGACCGGGTTTCGGCGGGCGTATGCTCTCGACGTTTTCGACTGTCCTGCCCAGGCGATCCTTGATGACCCGCATCGCACCCGGCTCGCCGTTCAACACCGCGTTGTATTCCAGCTCGATGCCTTCCTGTCCCTGATCGTCAACGTTGGTAAAGCCCAGCAGGTGAGCCGCCACCTCGGATGCCGGATAGTAGCGACGGTATTCACCGTCGATGGAGATACCGGGCAGGTCGGCGGCCGCCACGCGGGCCGCGTCGTCCGGATCGACCTGCCGTTTCAGGTACACGAAGTCCTTGCCTTTGCGTGCATCGACCAGAGCCTTGAGAGACACCACGTCCGTATCGAGCATGCCGGCGAGTTGCCGCCATTGCTGGTTAGAGAGCGACAGCTTGCGGGGATTCGCCCAGACGGAGCTGACCGGCGTGCTGATCGCCAGCGGTTCGCCGAAGCGGTCGGTGATCATGCCGCGGTGGGCCGGGATCGAGACCGTGCGCAACATGCGGGCATCGCCATGGTTCTGCAAAAACGCGCGATCGGTAAATTGCAGGATGACCGCGCGGGCGCCCAGCAGGATGGCGAACGCGGAGAAGATGGCCATGACCAGCCTGCGTCGGCCGGCGTAGACAGGAAACGCGGGCCCGCTCATGGCAGCACCAGTACGATGGATTGCGGCGAAGGCGGCGTCATCCCCAGCTTGGTGCGGGCAACTTCTTCAATGCGGGCATGGGTAGCCCAGGTCGCCTGCTCCAGTTGCAGTTTCCCCCACTCCTCGTTCATTGCGTCGCGTTGTTTCTCCAGAGCCTGCAGTTCGACGAACAGCTTGCGGCCATCATGCCTGGCCACGACCACCGCCAGCGCCGATGTCAGCACCAGCACGAACAGAATCAGGTTGAACAGAACCTGCTTCATACGATCTTCTCCGCCACCCGCAAGACGGCGCTGCGCGCCCGCGGGTTGCGCGAGATCTCGTCGCGCCCCGGCCGTATCGCCTTGCCGATGCGACGCAACCGCACGATAACGTCAACCGCCCGGATCGGGAGGTCCGGCGGCAATTCCGGCCCCTGCGCCTCGCGACGGATGAATTGCTTGACGATGCGGTCTTCCAGCGAATGAAAGCTGATCACCGCCATCCGCCCGCCGACCTTCAAGACGTTGAGCGCCTGCGACAGCGCGCGCTTCAATTCTTCCAACTCGTTGTTGATGAAGATGCGGATGGCCTGGAAACTCCGGGTCGCCGGATGCTGGCCGGGCTCCCAGGCGGGATGGGCCCTGGCAATCACCGCGGCGAGTTGTCCAGTCGTGGTGATCGGCGTGGTCGTCCGCGACGCGACGATGGCGCGTGCGATCCGGCGGGCATGGCGCTCCTCGCCGTAATCATGCAGACAATCGGCAATCTCGCGTTCACCCGCCCGCGCCAGCCAGTCGGCGGCACTCTGACCGGTATGGGGATCCATGCGCATATCCAACGGACCGTCGCGCAGGAAGCTGAAGCCGCGGGCGGCTTGCTCCAGTTGCGGCGACGAGACGCCGAGATCAAACAGCACGCCGTCGACGCCGTCGACGTAGCCCTGTATGCGCACCTGCTGTTCCAGTTCGCTGAACGGGGCGCGCACCACAGTGAGTCTGGGATCGTCGATCGCCGCGGCGTATTCAACCGCATCCGGGTCGCGGTCCAGTGCCAGCACGCGACCGCGCTCGCCCAGCCGCTGCAGAATGGCGCGCGTATGTCCGCCACGCCCGAAGGTGCAGTCGACGTATACGCCAGCAGGCAGTACGTTCAATGCCGTTACCACCTCGTCGAGCAGGACCGGTGCATGCACATGGGCCTTGTCCATCCTTAAAGCGAAAGGCCGCGCAGTGCCGCTGAAGCCTCACCGGAAGGTTGGTCCATTTCCGCCAGCCACTCGTCGCGCTGGCGCGCCCATGCAGCGTGATCCCAAATCTCGAATTTGTTGCCCTGCCCGAGTATGACGGCCTCGCGCTCAAGGCCAGCGAACGCACGTAATTCCTGCGGCAGCAGGATGCGGCCATGGCCGTCCATCTCGCATTCGGTGGCATAGCCGCGCATCATTTGTTTCGTGCGCCGGCTCTGCCGGTCAAAATCTGATAGCTGCATCAATTTGGCCTCGACGGCTTCCCATTCGTTCAGCGGGTATAGCCAGAGGCAGTGGTCGAGCGGGTTTAGCGTCAGGACGAGGTGGCCCGCGCACAGCGCAGCGAGGCGTTCCCGATAGCGACTCGGGATACCGATGCGCCCTTTGGCGTCGAGACTGAGTGTGCTGACACCCCGAAACACTGTTCAGGACTCCCCGTTGAAAAGATCCACAAATTCCCACTTTTCCCCACCTGAAAACTATAATGAGACGGACTCTCGGGTGTCAAGCGAAATTGCGGAATTAGCGAGAAAATCTTGCTTTCTGAACAGTCACTTAGGGACCAAAATTGCACAAACCCGATAACCAGGGCGTCGCACGCACATATTAGGTGATTTTTTTCAAACTGTTACGTGTGCTTTGTAATGTGACTTATGAGTCGCTGCCAGTCGCGACGTCGATCTATCCGCTCTGGAAACAGTCCCGGCCACTTACGCGGACCACGAAGCAGGAAACAGCCGTGCGTCGACTAACGGCCCGCGGCAAAGCACGAACGGAGACAATCACACGCGTCTTCATTGGCGGAACGCGGCCGCGATCGGAACAACAAAAAAGGGAGAGTCGGCCTGTAAGCCGGGTTCTGTGCCGCCAGGGTTTTAAGCCTGGCGCGGCAGCCATTCATCTCGAACGTGCGTCACCGCACGCCTCTAGCGACCTACCCGGGGACTTGCGCGGGCAACGCCTAACCGTTCACGAGGAACGGCACGTCCCCCTATTTGGTCTTGCTCCGGGCGGGGTTTACCCTGCCACCGGCGTTGACCGGCGCGGTGCGCTCTTACCGCACCTTTTCACCCTTACCGCCCCGAAGCTTGCGCGACGGGGGTTGGCGGTATGTTTTCTGTGGCACTTTCCGTGGGCTTGCGCCCCCCAGGCATTACCTGGCGCCCTGCCCTGCGGAGCCCGGACTTTCCTCCGCGCGCGCGTCGAAACGCATCGCGCAGCGGCTGCCCGGCCGACTCTCAGTTGCTAGTGTCAGGCGTGGCGGGGGGACTTGCAAGCGCCGCCGGGGGGTTGCCGGCCTCATCGTCCAGCAGTGCCTGATACAGGCGCTTGCGGCTGATGCCGCTCAGCTCCGCCGCCGCCGCCGCCGCCTGGCCGGTGCCCAGGTATTTGCGCAGAACCTTTGCGGTCCGCAGCCCTTCAGCCAGGTCCCGCGACACCTCTTCGGCAGCACCCACGCAAAGCACGATCTCGCCCCGGCTCTGGTCCGCATCGCCGGAAACGCGCTGCTCGAGCTGATCGAGCGTGCCGTGCAGCGCGGTTTCGTGCAGCTTGGTCAGTTCGCGCGCCAGGGTTGCCGGGCGATCGCCGCCGAAAACCGACTGCATATCCCGCACGGTCTCCAGCACCCGGTGCGGCGCTTCGAGGAACACCATGGTACGCGTTTCGTTACGCAGGGCCTCGAGCCGACGCCGCCTGGCGCCTTCGGATGCAGGCAGGAACCCTTCGAACGCGAAGCGATCGGTCGGCAACCCGGCCACGCTCAGGGCCGCCGTGACCGAACTGGGGCCCGGCACGGTCACGACCCGCAGGTCATGGGCGTGGGCGGCACGCACCAGGCGGAAACCCGGGTCGCTGACCAGCGGCGTCCCCGCATCGCTGATCAGCGCGACATTCACACCGGATTGCAGCCGGGCGACTGTCTCTTCGACCATGCGGCGTTCGTTATGGTCGTGGCAGGCGCGCATCGGTGTGGAAATACCGTAGTGACGCAGCAGCCGGGCGCTAACGCGCGTATCCTCCGCCAGGATCAGAGCCACATCCTGCAAAGTACGCACCGCCCGTGGCGACATGTCTTCGAGATTGCCGATGGGTGTCGCCACGATAAACAACGTGCCAGACGCGGCGGCCGGG
>CAYVOU010000162.1:0-5063 GCA_964453295.1 uncultured Gammaproteobacteria bacterium | reverse complement strand
ATCCCGGCGAGCACAGTGACGCCGTTGTCCAGGAAGTGCACCGACGTCCCGGCCGCGGCGCTTGCAAGGCGGGACCGGACATCCGACATGTCTCCGCAGTAATATTCGTGGTTGCCGGCGATGTAGACCACCGGCTTGCCCGCCGTCCGCAGCCAATCCAGCCCCTCGAGCCCGACGCCGATGTCGCCGGCGGCGACGATGACGTCGGCATCGGTATGCGGCAGGTCCAGGGGACCGAATTCAAGATGGATATCGGAGAAATACTGGATGGTCGTCACGGCAATGCTGTGTTGATTTTATCGATTGATAATACACGATTAATCCGTGCGTTCCCCGGCGGTTTTGCGACCGCCTCGGGCCAGTCAGGGCCCGAGGCCGCATCGGATGTGAATCTGACCTCGATAATTGGTAATATTCAGCGCGTTATCCAGGCTTTCAAATAAAAAGGATTAGCTTCTTTGGCACAGGCCGTCCGAAAACAGACGGGGAGACCGCCAGTAACCGTGCACGTCGTACGCCGACTGCGTGAGGGCGGCCTCATCGTGCTCGGCGCCATTGCGGTGTTCCTGCTGGTCGCGCTGCTTACGCACAGCAAGGGCGATCCGGGCTGGTCGCACACGGGTGGCGGCGGTCCGCTTTCCAATCGCGGCGGGATCGTCGGCGCCTACCTGGCGGATTTCTTCCTTTACCTGTTCGGCTACGTTGCATACGTCTTTCCGTTGATGATTGGCTTCGGCGGCTGGCAGGTGTTCCGCAGCGAGCCGAAAGCGAGGCAGGTGGATTATTTTCACCTCACCACCCGCTTCATCGGTTTCATGCTCACCGTGCTCATGGGCTGTGGCCTGTTCTGGATTAACACCCGCAGCAGCGGCGATCCGCATTTCGCCGGCGGTATCGCCGGCGACGTAACCGGCAGGGCGCTGGTGTCCATGTTCGGTGGCACCGGCGGCGCGCTACTGATGCTGGCGCTGTTTCTGACCGGCATCACCTTGTTCACCGGCCTGTCGTGGCTCTGGCTGATGGACATGCTGGGGCGTTACACCCTGAATCTTATCGATCGCCTGCAGCACGGCTTCGAGCTCTTGATTGATTACCTGGCGGGTCGCCGCGCCAAGCGCGAGCGTGAAGCCGTCGTCAAGGTCGAAACCAAGCGGGTTATCAGCCGGCCCAAGCCGAAGATCGAACCGACCATATCCAGCTTCGAGGTCGGCAAGCGCGCCATCAAGGAGAAACAGGAAGTTCTGTTCGTGACGCCGCCGAGCCCCTCGGAACTGCCGCCGCTGGCGCTGCTCGACGAGGCAGCGCCCTTCAAGGGCGGGTATTCGGCGGAAGTGCTGGAGGCCATGTCGCGACAGGTGGAACTGAAACTGAAGGACTTCGGTGTCGAGGCCCAGGTGGTGGCGGTGCATCCCGGACCGGTGATCACCCGCTTCGAACTGCAGCCGGCGCCCGGCGTCAAGGCGAGCCGCATCAGCAACCTTGCAAAGGATCTGGCCCGATCGCTGTCGACGGTGAGCGTGCGGGTAGTCGAAGTGATCCCGGGCAAGTCGGTCATCGGCCTGGAGATCCCCAACGAGCAGCGCGAGATCGTCTCGCTGAAGGAAATTCTGAGCTCGCGCGAGTACGACGCCACGCAGTCCATGCTGACCCTGGCGCTGGGCAAGGACATAGGCGGCAAGCCGGTAGTGGTGGACCTGGCGCGCATGCCGCACCTGCTGGTCGCGGGCACCACGGGATCCGGCAAGTCGGTGGCGCTGAACGCGATGATCTTAAGCCTGCTGTACAAGTCCACCGCGATGGAAACGCGGATGATCATGATCGATCCGAAGATGCTGGAGCTGTCGGTCTACGAGGGCATTCCGGCGTTGCTGGCGCCGGTTGTCACGGACATGAAGGAAGCGGCCAACGCTCTGCGCTGGTGCGTCAACGAGATGGAACGGCGCTACCGGCTGATGGCGGCGCTGGGCGTGCGCAACATCAGCGGCTATAACCGCAAGGTCGAGGATGCGATTGCCGGCGGACATCCGATCCCGGATCCGCTGATGAAGGCCGCCGAGCTGCCCGAAGGTGAGACCGCGCCGACATTGGCGAGCCTGCCCTTCATCGTGGTCGTCGTCGACGAGCTGGCGGACATGATGATGACCGTCGGCAAGAAGGTCGAAGAGCTGATTGCGAGGCTGGCGCAGAAGGCGCGTGCCGCCGGCATTCACCTGATCCTGGCCACCCAAAGACCGTCGGTGGACGTGATCACGGGCCTCATCAAGGCCAACATCCCCAGCCGCATCGCATTCCAGGTGTCTTCAAGGGTCGATTCCCGCACCATCCTCGATCAGATGGGTGCCGAGAACCTGCTCGGACACGGCGACATGCTCTATCTGCCCCCTGGCGTCGGCCTGCCCACGCGCGTGCACGGCGCCTTTGTTTCGGACCAGGAAGTGCATCAGGTCGTCGACCACCTCAAGAAGTCCGGCCAGCCGGAATACATCGATGCGATCATCAACGGGGTGTCCGAAGAAGAGGAGAATGGCGGCCGCAACGGCGGCGGGGCCGGCGAGAGCAGCGGTGAGTCCGATCCCCTGTACGACGAGGCGGTGCGTATTGTCACAGAGTCGAGGCGCGCCTCGGTGTCTGGCGTCCAGCGGCGGCTCAAGATCGGCTACAACCGGGCCGCGCGAATGATCGAAGAGATGGAACGGGCCGGCATCGTTGGCTCGCTCCAGTCCAACGGCAGCCGGGAAGTGCTGGCGCCGCCGCCGCCCAAGGATTGAGCCCGCCGCGCCGGGCGCGATGTCAGGCTATCAGGCGTCCCAGGGTCGCCAGGATCGCCGAGACCAGGCCCTCCGGGCCCTCGATGCCTATCGACAGCGAATCGTTGACGATGGTCAGGACAGCGCCCGCGATTGCGACGTGGTAGATACTGACGCCGATCCCCCAGCCGCCGCCTTCAAACTCCGCGCCGAGATCCTTGAGGACCTGCAGAAACCGGTTGAGGGTGGCGGTGTCGTCGGGATCGCAGATTTCGGTGCGCATGGCGGGTTTCCGGAATGTCATTCTAGTTCTTGCCACCTTCCGGGCGTATCGAGCCGGCACAGACGTCCCCTTCCGCCGCGCCATCCAACCAGCGCTTGAGTTCGTCGATCCGCGTGCGGGTGAGCTTGACCGTCCAGTTGTCGAAGCACATGGGAAAGACCGTACCGTAATAGCTCGTCTTACCTTTGTGTGGAAAAACGGCGTCGAGTTCCGCGTCGCGGAATTTTAACCAGGCCTGCTGGGCTTTCTTCAGGCGCTTGACGAAAATCTTGTCGTCGGCGTTGCTCGCCAGGACCTTGCGGTAGACCAGGTCAAGTTCCCGCTGGGCACGCTTGAGTTCGGCATCGGCGCAGACGTTGAGGTCGCTCTGGGTCTTGGCGGCTTCCACGCAGGGCGACTGGGGTTCGGCGTGGGCGCCCACCGCGGCGGTCAGCAACAGGATGGCTAGAAGGGTCCGGAATGACATGAACTATCTCCGTGCTGGCATCGAAACCGCTAGCTTTTAGCAAACTTGCGGCGGGCTGAAAAGCACATTTCCTCGGATCGGTGCTTCGATCGATATGAGTAGACATGGCCGATGGACCGCGGATCGGCGATAATGCCGGCGGTCTTAAACACCTCCCGGAATGGATTGTCCAATCCTGTGACTCCCCGATATCAGGTAACCGTTTCAATGAAAATCGTCAAATCCACCGCATTCTGCCTCGCCGCGGCGTTGGCACTGACCGGTACCGCACGCCAGTCCTTGGACACCTACCTCAAGGATTTCAAGACGCTTACCGCGCACTTCAGCCAGACGGTCACCAACGAGAAAGGCAAGGTGATCGAGAATTCCGAGGGCGAAGTCTACCTGCAGCGCCCCGGCAAGTTTCGCTGGGATTATCGGTCGCCCTACGAGCAATCGATCATCGGCGACGGCAAGAAAGTCTGGATTTACGACAAGGACCTGGAACAGGTCACGATCAAGCCGATGGACAAGGTGATGGGCAGCACGCCGGCACTGATCCTGGGCAGCGACGCCAATATCGACGAGAACTTCAAGACGCTGGAACTGGGCAGCAGCGACGGTCTGAACTGGATCGAGCTGACGCCGAAACGCGCCGACCGTGAGTACACCGGGATCAAGCTTGGTTTTGACAAGGGCGAACTGCGGCAGATGAAGCTGTCGGACAATTTCGGCCAGGTCACGGCATTGCAGTTCTCCGACGTAAAACGCAATGCGCCGGTGGATCCCGCCAAGTTCAGCTTTACGCCGCCCGCCGGCGTTGACGTCAACGACCTCAGTGGCGGTCCCTGACCACGTCTAATGGCCGCCACCCAGCCCACCGCTTCCGACCCGAATGGCGATTTCCGGCCGCTGGCCGATCGGCTGCGGCCACGACGTATCGACGAAGTGGTGGGGCAGGAACACGTGCTGGCGCCGGGAAAGCCGCTGCGGCGGGCCATCGAGGCGGGCCAGTTGCATTCCATGCTGTTCTGGGGCCCGCCAGGCACCGGTAAGACCACCCTGGCCCGGCTGGTCGCCAGCCATTGCGACGCCGAGTTCCTGACCTTGTCCGCGGTGCTGTCAGGCGTCAAGGAGATACGTGCCGCCATAGAAACCGCGCAGCAGCTGCGGGCGGGGCAGGGCTGCCGCACGGTCCTGTTCGTCGACGAGGTGCACCGCTTCAACAAGTCGCAGCAGGATTCCTTCCTGCCGCACATCGAGGACGGCACCATCACCTTCATCGGCGCCACCACCGAGAATCCGTCGTTCGAGCTGAACAACGCCCTACTGTCGCGGCTGCGCGTCTATGTGTTGAAGTCGCTGGAGTCCCGGCACCTGCGCGCGCTCATCGACAAGGCGCTGGCGCTGACGAACGTCACCATGGCCGGGACGGTCCGCGACCAGCTGGCGGCGATCGCCGACGGCGACGGCCGCCGCGCCCTGAACCTGCTCGAAATCGCCATCGACCTGGCCGAGGGCGGCGAGGTCGGCGAGACACTGCGTAGCGACGTCGCGAGCGGCGGTACGATGCGGCGCTTCGACAAGG
>CAYVOU010000161.1:0-5067 GCA_964453295.1 uncultured Gammaproteobacteria bacterium | reverse complement strand
ATTCGATATGGCCCGCGGAGCTGAGCGAGAAGACCGATGGCTCACCCTGGCCGTCGGGCATGGTCAGCGGGATACCGTCCATCAGCAGGCGCACGCCGCGAACGCCGAACGACGCCCGGGCGCCGAATCCCCGCGAGGAAATCTGCACCCCCTGGGCGTAATTCGCCCGGTCGCTTACGACCACGCCGGGCACGTACTGAGCGGTCTCCGAGAGGCTCACCTCGGGTTGGCCCTGCTCTATCGTCTGCTGGTCGACACTGTCGATGGATGCCGGCAGATCGAAACTGGATTGCGGTACCCGCGTGGCGGTGACGACGATGGATGGCAGGATCTGTTTGCTGCCGTCCCCCGCGGCGGCGGCCGGCAGGGCAATGGCCAGCCCGGCGGAGGAGGCGACGCCAAGCCGCAGAAAACGGAATAGAGAGGATTTCGATGTGTGCATGCTGTGTCTTTCTTGATTACGTGTTGTCCAAAAAGCTTCGTCTGGCGGCATCTCTGCGCCGGCTGACCCGTGCCCCCGGCCGACCCCGCGCGTGGAGTGTAGGCAAGCCGCGTGCCTTGCCATGACGTGGATACTTGATCCATGTCATGACGCCCGAAAAGACCGTTGAAGATCAATGGGGAACGAAAGGCCTTCGCGCTTATTCTTGCGGTATTCCGCGGGCGCGATCGACCAATGTCGCCTCCGCCAGCGCCGGATTGGTTGTCATGAACCGCCCGGACTGAGCGAAGCGGTGCATTTTACCCGAAGTCGAAGCCTTCTGTTCCAGTCCCGTTGATGGAATTCGCCCGGGAACAGGGCAGGTTGGGCATACAGGTGCGCCCGCCGACCATGGGGTTTGAGAGCGGCGGTTTCTGGCACAATAGCGCGCTGTAATCGCATCCGAGGGCGGGGAATGATCGTTGCAATCCGAAAGCATTATTGGTCCTGGGGCTGGCTGCTGCCGGCCTGGCTGCCGCTGCTGCAGATCGTGGGACGGGGCGCGTTCAACGTGGTGGGTGTCATCGCCCTGGCCTGGGCGGCAATTGGCCTGTACGGCACCCGGGTGCGGATCGACGGCCGTTTGCTACTGCTATACGGACTCATGCTTTTGGCGTTCCTGCTGAGCCTGACCGTTGCAATCGACACGATGACCGCCTGGCACCGCTGGCTGGATTACTTTCTTTACAGTTTGTTCACGCTGATTATGCTGGCCTCGCTGTCTTCCGTGCCCAACGGTATCCACCGTTTTCTGAGCACGCTGGGGTGGAGCGGGGTGTTCATGATCATGATGCTGTCGATCTGGCTGCTGTTCCAGGTCCGGCATCCCGGCTTCACGCCGGAAACAGTGATGCGCGAAGATAACCTGCCGTTGATTACGCCCTTCGTACTCTATGCCCTGCAGTACGATTTCGAGTCGCCGCACTGGCGCAGGATCGCCCTCGTCACCTTAGTGGCGATATTCGCTTACGTCATCGGCTCGAACGGGCGCGCCGCGCTGGTCGGTCTCTGCGTCGCACTGCTCGCCTATTCAAAGTTGGTCTGGAACGTCAAGCTGCGATACACGGGCACGGCCTCCGTGCTGGCCGTCGTGGCGGCGCTGTTTCTGCACGGCGGCGTGTTCGACCATGGAGCCGGAGCCAAGCTGTCCGTCACCGAAACGCTGGACCAGCTGTCGACCTATCGCACCGCGATGTGGCGTCACGTCCTTGAACATCCACCCGCCAACAAGTGGCTGGGAGTAGGCATGGGCAACACCGATCTCCATCCGGAGATCCTGGCCGCCACCCTGCCGAACGGCGTCAAGATCGAAGTGGGCAAGCATCTGCATAATTTCGTATTCGACTGCTGGTACGCCACCGGCGCGCTGGGCCTGGGGTCGCTGCTCCTCTGGCTGGTATTCCTGATCTGGCGCGGCATGGGAAACTGGATGAAGACCTCGGGCGATTCGCGGGTGGCGGCGGGTACTCTGATGGCGGCGTCTATCGGCATCATCGCGAACGCCAGCTTGAGCTATTCCTACGGCTCGAAACAGTTCGCCCTCTACCTCTTCATGTTCCTCGCGGCAGCCGCGTACCTTCCGTCGCGTACTCCTGAAAAGGCAGCGGTTCCGCCACGGACGTGATTAGGATGATTCATCCGGGTGCATCGTCCCGAAAGCTACCTGGCTAGGCGGACGGACTGAAAGTCGCGCAAAGCGGAAACCGTATTTCCACCTTCAGCCCCGGGTGATTTTCATCGAGTGTGATAGTCGCGCCATGAATTCGGGTTATCGCCCGCACGAGGCTGAGCCCAAGGCCGTTGCCTGGCGTGCTCCGCGCAGGGTCGAGGCGGGTGAAGCGGTCGAAGACCCGCTCACGGTCTGCGGCAGGGATCCCGGGGCCGGAGTCTGTCACGGTCAGGACGGCTTCTTGTCCGACCGAGCTGACGGCCGCTTCTATCGTGCCGCCGTTCGGGGTGAACTTGATCGCGTTCTCGACCAGATTCCCCAGCATTTGCGCCAACAGATCACGATCGCCGATGACGATCACGTCCTGCGGCGCGCTGACCGTCAGCGTCTGCGATTTCTCTTCCGCCAACGTGCGATAGAGGTCGACCATGTCGCCCGCAAGTTCGGAGAGATCGACCTCGTGAAAATCGGCGCGGTAAGCGCCGGATTCGGCCTGCGCAATACGCAGCATGGCGTTGAAAGTACGCAGCAGTTGTTCCAGTTCGTCGACAGTGTCTTCGATTGCCGAAACGTACTGACGCTCATCGCGCCGCCGCAGTAGCGTGACCTCAAGTCGGCTGCGCAGGCGATTGAGCGGGCTGCGCAGATCGTGGGCAACGTTTTCCGTAACCTGGCGCATTCCCTTCATCAACTTCTCGATGCGCGCCAACATGGCATTGAGGCGTTCCGCGAGCGCATCGAACTCGTCACCGCGGCCCGAGACCGCGATACGCCGGCCCAGATCGCCTTCCATGATGGCGCCCAGGGTGGCATTGATCCCATCGACACGCCTAAGCATGGTGCTTCCCATACGGATCCCCATGACGATGGCGATCACGGCGGCGGCGGCCAGCACGATGAGAATGGTATTGAGGGTGTGATCGGTAAGCGCCTCGACCTTGGTGCTGCCCTGGGCGATAAACAACCGGGCACCACCCGCAAGGGTCAGGGCGGCCGCCGTCGCAAATTCGTCATCGTTGTCGCGTTCACCCGGGATAAGGTGATCCGAGAGCCACAGATTGTGCGTGGCACCGTCGGCGGCGAAGTCATCGGGCCATTGTTTGAGGTTCCCGGCCAGGCGCTGCCCGTGCTTGTCGAGCAGCAGGTAGTACCGATGATCCGGTCCCTGGGTTTCGACGTGTTCATCGACGGAATGGATTAAATCGGCAAGCGGGTGCTTCGTCGCCTGGAGCGCGAAAGCATTCAGCTCCGACGACAGGCCGACCTCGATCTGCGCTTCGATATACTTGCTGGAATTCCAGTAAACCACCGCCAGGGCGACCGCGGTAACCATCGTGAACAATAGCGCATAGCGCAGCGACACGCGCAGCGCCATGGTGCGCAACAGCCTAGCGCGGGTCGCGAAGGACATAGCCGGCGCCGCGGACGGTAACGAGGAGGGGAGGGGCAAAATCCTTGTCGATCTTCCGGCGCAGGCGGCTGATATGCATGTCGACGACATTGGTCTCGGGATCGAAACGGTATCCCCACACCTGTTCGAGAAGTTCGACCCGGTTCAGCACGCGACCGGCTGAGCGCATCAGGTATTCCAGCAGCCGAAACTCGCGTGGCTGCAGGCGTATGACGATTCCGGCGCGGCTGGCATGGCGACTCACCGTATCCAGCTCGAGATCGGCCACACGCACAATTCGGGTGTTGGTGTCGGGCTGGCGGCGGCGGGTGATGGTCTCTATCCGGGCCAGCAGCTCGGCGAAAGAAAACGGCTTGGGCAGATAGTCGTCGGCGCCGGCGCGAAGTCCGTCGATCCGATCAGTTACGTCGCCCAGCGCGGTCAGCATCAGGATCGGGACGTCATGACCGGTGCGGCGCAAGGCCGCCACCACCTCCGTACCGTCGCGGCCGGGCAACATGCGGTCCAGGATCAACGCATCATATTGTCCCTCGCTTGCCTGCCGAAGAGCGGTGTCACCATCGCCGACGTGATCGACCTGATGTCCACTTTCGACCAGGCCTTGCGTGAGATATGACGCGGCCAGCGGGTCGTCTTCGACTATCAGGATTTTCATTCGTGCATTATCGGCAAGCGGTCTTGACCGCCAAGATTAGCGTTTGGCAATGTTCGATCCGGGCTCGAATCGAGACAGTAAAATGCAGTGCATCAATTCTACTACGAGTCGCACCCCACGATGACCCCGGCCCCGAATCTGCACGTCGTGTTCCACAGGCGGCACTGTGACGCCGTCGCCCGGGCCGGTTCACGGAAGCAGCTTTGCACGGGCAGACCGTTTCGTCACGCAGGCATCGTTTGCCTGAGCTTGTTGCTTGGCGCCTGCGCAGACTACCGCCCCAAGCCGCTGCCGGCGCAACCGGACCTCGAAAAGGTGGTCCCGCACGTGCAGATCGATACCGGCAGGCTGCCGCGTCCGCAGCTTTTCGCCCATGCGTTCGACCCGGCCGACGGACTGGACATGACCGAAGTCGCCCAGCTTGCCGTCCTGAACGATCCTGAACTGCGCGCACAAAGACTCAAGGCCCGTGTCGCCAGCGCGCAAGTCTTCTCGGCGCGTCTCCTGCCCGACCCGCAGCTCAGCCTGAGCGCGGATCATCCGACCGGTCCGGCCTCAAATTTGTTCGATGCCTACGGCCTGGGTCTGGACTATGACATCAAGGCGCTGGTGACGCGGCCTGCCGCCATCAATGAGGCGAAGGCTTCGGCCCGCAAAGTCGATCTCGATATCCTGTGGCAGGAATGGCAGGTGATCCAGCAGGCTCGGATCCTGTACGTCAGCGACCGCATTCAGGCTCGCAAGCTGATTTTGCAGAAAGCCGTAAGGAACCTGTATGCCGAACGGTACCGGCGGTCCGCCCGGGCATTGTCGCAGGGCAACCTGACCGCCGACGTTACCGGCACCGACCT
>CAYVOU010000160.1:3377-5078 GCA_964453295.1 uncultured Gammaproteobacteria bacterium | reverse complement strand
ATAACCATCGATTTGTGTCGCACCGAGTCGCGCATCGATGCCGGCTATCAGATCCTGGCCTGACTACCACTTCCGCGCTGACGGTGGAACGCGCATGCGGCGGATTGCCGACGCAACGACATAAAACGGCGCGGCGGGATCACGGTGGTGGTTCCGACTTGTCCGCCAGCTGCCTACGCAGCGTTTTCAACTCCTGGCGAAGTTCGCTGATTTCACGGTGCAACGCCCGCATCACGTGCTCTTCCTCGCCGCCGACGATTTGCGCGAGGTCGGCGTGCAACTGCCGGATGTCGCGGTGTAGGTCGCGCCTCAGGTTGATCTCGTCCTGGCCGACGAAGAACGCCGTCAATTGCGCCACGACCAGTGACAACGTGCCGAAGCCGACGACCACCATGAGTCCGGCGAACATGCGTGCCCATGGCGTCGTTGGCACGAAGTCGCCGTAGCCGACCGTGGTGCCGGTCACGAAAGCCAGCCACAGTCCCTCCCAATAACTGTGCACGGTCGGCTCCAGCAGGTAGAAGCCGGCGCCGGCCAAGCCCAGCGAGACCACGCCGAACGCAACCAGAAACGGGATCCCCTGGGGCGTCGTCATTTCGCGCAGGGCCGTCAACATTCGCACCATCAGCAGGCTCACCAGCGTGAGTCGCAGCAGGCGGGTCACCGCAATCCATTCGCTGTCGGAACCGAAAAGGCTCGCCGCCGCCGCCACAACGATGACCACGTCCAGCCAGTTGTAGACCAGATAGCGCCATGGATGGTCGCAGACGTAAAGCATCCACACCAGCTCGCCGGCGAAGCTGGAAAAGATCAACAGGTCCACGGCGAAGACCACCTCGCGCCAGCCGTGAGTGATCGCAACGTGATCGACCATCGCCGCGGGCACCGACAACGCCGCCACCGTGATCATCAACCACCTCAGGCGCTGCTCCCACTGATGCGTCGACTTGCTTTCACCCGGCGGCACCCCGCCGACACCCAACCACATCCGCACCGTCCCGCTCATCGCCGAACACTCCTGCTTGGCACTTTCTCCAATGATATGTCGCTTGGGTTCACTTTGCCCATCGTGCAGAACGGCAGTCATTACGGACGAAGCCTCAGAGACGGGCTGCGGAACGGGATACGTAGTTCCCGCAATCGGCCTACGCGAATCCGCGAATACCACCGGGAGGTCCGCCTGCCTAAACTTGCCACATCGAAAAACAACGCAGTGGGAGACGGACATGGCTGCAACGGCGACGGTAGTGAGGCTGCAACAGGCACAACTGTGCTGCAAAGGCTGCGATCTGCGCGAAGTATGTCATCCTGAGAACGGCGAGGCGGCCGGGGCGTCGGCGGATGCCAACAATCGCGGCCGGCTCCTGAGCCGAAGTGATCACCTTTTCCGCCAGGGCGATGTCCTCAAATATCTCTATGTAATCCGTTCCGGTTCGGTCAAGAGCTATGTCGCCACGGCCGACGGCCTGGAGCAGGTGGTCCGGTTTTATCTGCCGGGCGAACTGGTGGGTCTTGATGCCCTCGGCGACGAGTGCCACACGAGTTCGGTGCAGGCGCTGGAAACCACGAGCGTTTGCCGTTTCCCGTACGATTCGCTCGAAGTCTGGGCCGGCCGGTCGGCAACGGTGCGGCGCAAATTGCTGAGGCTGGCCGGGCGGGAAGTGGCGGGCGAACACCAGCGCGCCGTTCTGCTGGCGCAGC
>CAYVOU010000160.1:0-3354 GCA_964453295.1 uncultured Gammaproteobacteria bacterium | reverse complement strand
ATTCCTGATGTCGCTGTCCAACCTGCATGCCGGCCGCGGTTACTCTGGAAGTGAATTCAATCTCAGCATGTCGCGCCAGGACATTGCCAGTTTCCTGGCGCTGGCGGTGGAAACGGTCAGTCGCCTGTTCACGCAGTTCCAGAACCAGGGTTTGATCAGGGTTGACCGCCGCCACATACAGCTATTGGCTCCGGAGGCACTCAATGCAAAGTTTGGATCAGCTCGCGTTACGCTTGCCGGCTGAACGTGGGGGCCGCGTGCACGGTGACGCCGTTGCCGGAGCGGAGATGGCCATCGTTCCGAAGCCTGCGATCTTCGTCGTCGAGAATGATGCCCCGGTGCGGCAGGGCCTGCGTGCTCTGCTCGGATCCTGCGGTTATGCGGTAAGCACTTTCGCGCAGGCCGACGAATGTCTTGCCGCGATGACCGAAACGCGCCCGCAGCTGCTGGTGGTCACGGTCGATCTGCCGGGGATGAGCGGTGTCGAGATGCTGGAGCGTCTGCGCGGTGAGGGCGATAACGTGCCGGTGATCATGCTGGCGGCGGAGGGCAGCGTCGGGATGATCGTCAGGGCGATGCGCGCCGGCGCGGTGGACTGCCTCGAAAAGCCGTTCTTCCAGTCCAGCCTGATGCGGCGGGTCGCCGAGGTCCTGAGACAGGATCCGCGTCCGGTCGCCAGCTGAGTTCCCGACGCGAACGTTTCAAACGGCCAGGGGGCCGTTAGTCGCATTTGAAATAGCGTCTAGCGGCGCGAGTTGAACAGCGGCTGGAGGGCTTCTCTGCCGGGGGGCTTTCCCGAAGACGCGCCGGCAGGCAGTGCCGACAGCGCGGCAAGCAATCCCTCGGGTGACCAGCTTCCGGCGGCTCGGCCGTAAAGACCGCGCTGCAGATCGTTGATTGGTGCCGCGAGCGATCCTTCCCGCAGCGCAATGTCACTGAGGTGCAGTGGCGGATAGTCCGGCCAGCGATCCCTTCCCCAATTCAGCAATGCCTCGCGCGTCGCGGCGGCGTCACGTGCCGCCGCGGCCTTGCGTATCGCGGCCAGCGCGGCGGCACCGCCGTCGCGGCCTCGTGCGGTGTTGCCGGCGCCGCCGCCGCGGGCTCGCCGACTCAGCCACCATGCGAGTATCGTCAGCAACCAGGCGGCAGCCAGGGCGAAACTCAGCCAGCGCCAGTAAGGCCATGCGGATGCCGTCACCTTTGCGGGTGCGGGTGCGGCTGCGACGGGCGGGGGTGTCGCAGCGGGTTTGTCGGCGGCACCGGGTGCCGGTGCCTGGGTGCCGGTCACCGGCGGTGTTGCCGCGCCGGGAGCCGCGGCAACGTGCAGCGTGTGCGCCGGCAACCTGGCAATCTCAAGCTTGTCCTTTTCGGTATTCCACCACGGGATGGCGACGGCAGGCACGGTGTAGTCGCCGCCCTTGGAAGCGATGATGGCCAGCTTTTCCTGGCGCAGGCCGGTGATGCCTTCATACTTCTTCTGGTCGTCCAGTACCGGTTGGTCTGGATAGACCTTGAGCCCGTCCGGCAGGTCCCTGGGCAGATCCGGCAACTGGCTGGCTATCTGGCCCTGCACCAGCAGCGACAGGGTACGGGTGATCGGCTCCCCGGCTTTCATCTTGTTGATGTCGTCAGACCATGTTTCGTGCAGCTGCACGCCGGTGGCCGGCATCCAGTGTTTGCCGGTGAACGCGGCCGGCGGCGCCTTGACGTCAAGCGTGAGGGCCTGCGACTGCACGCGGCGGCTGCGGATATCGCTGGAGAACGGATCGTAGAGCGAGGCGGCGGCGACCACGACCTGGCCCTCGAATACCACCGGCTCGAAATCCACCGTGCCCTGGTGCTGCGGGAAGACGGCGAAATCGCGTTCCAGTACGTCGTAGTCGTGGCCGTTCCGGTTTTGCTCGAACAGCCGATCCTTGCCGAGCGGAACGAAGATGGCGTCGCCGGCCTTGGTCTTGGGGTCGCTCAGGTTCCAGTTGGTGACCTCCATGTCGTGAGCGCTGTAAACCCGTACTTTGTAGATGATCTGCTGCTGCAGGTACGGCGATTTCGGTGTCGCTTTGACTTCGACGAAGAGGTCGCGGGCCTTGCCAGTGGCTACCGGCGCGTTGTTCACGACCAGCGTATACGGTTGGGTGACGTCCGAACCGAAATGTATAGGCGGCACCGTGACGTTGCCGTTGCGTTTCGGCATCACGTTTATCTGCCAGGTGGTCGTCTTGGAAAAATGGCCGTTGATGATGGTGATGCTGCTGCGCTTGCTGGTGCCGAGGATGTCGAAGTCCTGCTTCAGCGGCGAGAAATCGGGGTCGCCGTCCACCGACTTTCCCTCGAAGTTCAATACCACGGATTCGCCCTGGCCCACCGGGTTGGGATCGGCTTCGACGCTGACGGTACCGGCCTGGACGCTGCCACATGCCAGTACGGCGAGCAGGAAGAGCCAGCGAACGGATGAGATCGACAGTCGGGATTCAGTCATTACCATGGCTGGTCGCTCGGGGCATATTTGTGACCCTGGCTGTATTGCAAGTAGAACTTCCGCCGCAGCAGGCCACCCGGGTCGTCCGGTATCCGGCGTAGCCACTGTTCGTCCGCCTGGGTAGGTTTGTCGTCGTCGGGGTGTCCGCGCTTCTCGGCCCCGGCCTGCTTGTCGCCCTGATTGTGCCGGTCGCCGGATCCCGGCTTACCTTGGTCCTGTGCCTGCGGTTTTGGTTTGTTCTTGTCCTGCCCGGCCTGCGACTGTGGTTGCTCATGCTTCTGCCCTTGCTTAATGTCGGCACCCGGCTTGTTCTTCTCTCCGCTCTTGCCTGCCTTCGAGTTCTGTTTGGGCTGGTTTGCCTGGCCCTGACCGGATTTGTCTTTCGACTGATCCGACGTACTGGATTGTCCGCCCTGTTGCTGATTGGATTGTTGCTGATCCTGTTGGTTCTGCTGCTTGTTGCCTTTGCCCTTACCCTGCTGCGGCTTCTGCTTCTTCCGCAATTCTTTTTCCAGCAGGTCGCGGTTGTAGCGGGCGTCCTTGTCGCCGGGCTTGAGCCGCAGTGCCTGATCATAGGCGGCAATGGCTTCCTTGAGTTTACCCAAGCGGGCGAGGGCATTGCCGCGATTGTAATGGTCATCGGCGCTGTCAGCCTTGCCCAGCGCCTGGATCGCCTTGTCGTACTGCTCGGCACGATAATCGGCGGCGGCCCGCCAGCGGTGGTCCTGGAAGCGTGATGCGGCGGCCTTGGCGTTGCCGTCCTTCATGAGCTGTGCCGCCTGCTGATCCGGTCGCAGCCAAAGGTCGCGCCACTCGAAGGCGACCGCCGGCCGTGGCAGGGGCAACAGCGCAAGCGCCACCAGCGCGACCAGTAC
>CAYVOU010000159.1:0-5106 GCA_964453295.1 uncultured Gammaproteobacteria bacterium | reverse complement strand
ACATAAAATCGCTGACAGAAGAAGGCAAAAATAGGTACGCTTCCGGATCATGGTTGAAATTTAACGTTCACGGTGGACCATGTGCGCCGCTTTTTCGCGCATCTGGTTCTGTTGTGCTGTTAGATAGGATCGGGTGGAGCCATACGTCACGCTGCAGGGGTCCACAAGGCCCATCAAGCCCCGCTGACCCAAACGATCCTTCGCGAAGCGTCACCGACTCATAATTCGCGAATGAATACGTTACAGTGGCATAGCAAGCTCCTTCCGCCATAGGCGGATTAATTAGATAAATGGAAGCATGCTCAAAAATTCCAATTTTATATCTTCCGACGTCGTCACTTTTTGTGACCACTGGTTCGGTCGCGGAGTCGGCGCGCAAGGTAACCAAAACACCGGAAAGCGGCTTCCTAGTTGCCCCATCAAAGATTGTTCCATGCAAGATGGGTGTAATTGGCCGCTCATGGGGAATTGGCAACGGGCATCCGGCCAGCAACATACCTATCGACAATACTGGGAGGTACATGAATTTCATGCGATCTAACATATTAGAAGTCGGAGTTTTGTTGCATAACATGGCCGAATGCCGGATAACTTGGCGCCGAAATCCAGACGATTCTTTATTCCAAGTAGAGATTTACAGCGTATTAATAAGGCGAGGCTACAAAATAACAAACCGACAATACTGCCGGCAATTCAGATACGCCATACCGCGGCCTTGTCCGAGACGGTGAGATAGTCTTGCTGTCGTTTTTGGTAACGTCCATGTGATCATCCTGCCGCGATTTATTGCTGCTGCCAAATCATCTTAGCGCGGGATCTCGCTTTCTGGAAACCCACTACCGGAAGGTCCGCTCTTGCGGCTGCCAATGTCCGTTCTCGGGGCACCTCAAAGGGCAGTTCCTGGCCGATATTGGACAGTCGGTGTCCAAGCGTTAAATAAATTTTAGTTTGGCCCACGCTGGCGTTTCATGCTGTTCACGGCAGCGTCGATTACGCCGAGCAGATCCGGATCGTCCGGATCGTAGTTGCTGGTGCGGAACAGCACCTGGCCGTTGGCGTGGATCACGAACAGCGTCGGGATGTAATGCACGCCCCAATCCTCGGCGACACGATCGCCATCCGCCAGCCATTCCAGATCCAGTCCGGCACGGCGCATGTAAGACCCCGGGTCGCCCTTGTCCCATGAATCCACCGCCAGCACCCGGAACGGTTCACCGGAATAATGGTCCTCGAGCTTCTGCAAGGCGGGCAGCAGGTGCTTGCAGTAACGGCACCAGGTCGCCCAGAAGATCACGACCACGACGTTGCCGCGCATCTGGGACAAGCGCACGGGCCCGCCATCGCCGCGCCGGAGAGTGAAATCGGGCGCGGCCTGGCCGGTCACCACCTCGTCTTGCGCGGCTGCGACGGCACACATCAGGCACAACAGCACGCAGACTATTGTCCGCAAGCGGCATGCCGGGCGTGGTGCGGCCAGTTCGGTCATTGCGATCAACCGCCCCGTGCGTCGGCGATTCGATCGAGGAACCGACGCATCAACGTGTTGATCGACGCGAAGCGCCCTTCGTCCGTCACGATTTCCGTCGCGGTCTGCACATAGGGCTCCGCCACCAGCTCGTCGGCGCAGTGGCGCACCAGCGCATGGGCGAATGCCGGCGTGGTTTCGAGGTGAAACTGCATGGCCAGCACCCGATCGCCGTACGAAAACGCCTGGTTGCGGCAAACGTCGCTCTCGGCCAGATGCACGGCGCCAGCCGGAATGTCGAAGGTGTCGCCGTGCCACTGGAACACCACCGTCTCATCCGGCATCACGTCGCCGTAAAGCGAGGCCGCGGCATCGGCAGTGGGCCGGACGGGAAACCAGCCGATTTCCTTGTGGTCATTCGGGTAGACCCGTGCGCCCAGCGCCGAAGCGATCAGTTGCGCGCCCAGGCACACGCCCAGGACGCGGCACCCGTCGCGTATCGCCTTTTCGATGCAGCGCTTCTCCTCGACCAGCCAGGGTAGCGTCGCTTCGTCGTTCACGCTCATGGGCCCGCCCATGACAATCAGCCAGTCGAAGCTGTCCTTCGCCGGCGCGGTGCCGTCCATCCACCACTGCGTGGAACTCACCGTATGGCCGGCGTCGCTCAGCCACTCGGCAATGCTGGCCAGACCTTCGAACGGGGCATGTTGAAAATAATGGACTCGCACGCGGATTCTCCTGGATGGACATGGCGGCGGTGACCGCCGGGTTGCACCTAGGCTACTACACGGACAGCGAAGCGAGGAAGTCGTTGATCAGTGCCCGGGTCTCGGCGACGTCTTCGGACAGGATATGGTGGCGGTCGGCCTGCACCATGTGCATGTGCTTGCGCTGGCTGCCAAGCCGCTTTTGCAGCCGCTCGGCACTGTTTGCGGTCACCACGTTGTCGCCCGTGCCCTGCAGCACCAGGACCGGACAGCGCACTTCCGGCAGGCAGCCTTCAAGATGATCGATCGCGTGCCGCAGTTCATTGAGGGCACGTATCGGAATATGGCGATAGTTGACGTCCGGCTGCTGCGAACGATTGACGCGGAACGGGAAAGCACGTTCCTCCGCCGACAGCCACTTCAGGATCGTGTTGGCGGTGTGCACCAGTGGCACGAAGACCATGGTCTTTTTGCGAAACCCCAGCGGCACCGCGACGGCGGCGACGCCGGCCAGGCCCGCGGGCGCCTCCGCGGCCAGCAACAGCGCCAGGGCCCCGCCGGTGGAAAAGCCGACGAGGGCGATCCGGTCGACGAACGCGCTCATGATGGAATAGCCGCGCCGCACCGATGCCAGCCACTCGCGCCAATGGCGTTCTCGCAGATCCCAGGGCGAAGTACCGTGACCCTTGAGCCGGACACCGATGACCGGATGGCCTGCCGCCGCCAGTTGTTCACCATAGCCGCGCAGCTCCGCCGGCGAGGCGAGAAAGCCGTGCACCATGACCACCCCCAGCGACCGGTGGCCGGGCGGCACGAGCAGGTAGGGTTCGCCGCTTTTCGTCGCGGTTTCCTGTTCGTTGATGTGCCGGTGCCGCTCCTTTGAAAAGGCGGCCTTGTCCCAGCGCCAGGCCAGCAGCTCATCATCGAAGCGCATACGAGCAATGGCCGCCATTGACGGTTCGGTGGCGGGTTGTGTCACCCGGTCAATCACGCGGGCAACCGCCGCGACCGGCGTCGACTCGTTGGCATAGACGGCAACAGGATTCTCGCGCCGCACGTCGTCGAAGTCCTGGGGTGCATGCACCTTCTCCAGCAACCGGTAAACTCCCGACACGGTTTCCACCAGGCCCGTGTCCTCGGCGGCTTCCATGAACTGGGTGAGACCCTCGCAGGTCCCTTCGAGCAGGTCGTGGTAGGCCTGCGGGTTGCGCAGGCCGCGATGGAGATGGACACGCTCTTCGGCCTGGATGTATTTCACCGCAAGGTACAGCAGACGATGGAAGACGTGACATTCGATCTCGTGCCTTCCCTGTTTTTTCAACTGCACGATGAGGCGCGAGGCCAGGTGGCTCAGGTTGATGGTCACCGCCATGTAGATCCGATGCATGTATTTGTCGCGCAGGGCGGAAACCACCTTGCGCATGCCTTTCCGCACCAGGCGATAGTCCCAGCGCTGTTCGTGCGGCGTCAAGGAGAAAAACTCCTGCAGGTCACTGGTGTTGCGGCCGAGATGCCGCATCAGCCAGCGCTGCCACGCCGGCATGCGTTCCATCAGCCGGATCGGATCTCCCAGGCGGATGTCCATGTCGGTCCGCCGCAGCAGCAGGTTGCTCTCGATCAGCAGTTCTTCCGAGGCCCGCCGGCTCAAGCCCTTGCGGAACCGGTCCACGCTCCGGCGCAGGATATTGTCGTCGACATGCAGCGGATAGAAGGTGATGTTCGCGGGTACGATGCAGGTCGGTTTCCGCGCGGCCGCGATCAGTGCTTCCGCATTGGGCATCTCCAGCGCCTGCAGCCAGGCATCGAAGCGATCATGGCGGCCATGCTCGTAGTCGCGTATCACCACCAGCTTGAAAGCCTCCAACAGCATGGCCAGCACCGCCGCGCCGCTGTGGTGCTTGCGGCGGGTCATGGCCGTGCGCGAATAAATATTGTAACGGCCGCGATCGTCGATCACCCGGCGGTCCTTGACCATGCCGCCTTCCGGAAAGATGACCACCTTCCGGCCCTTCAGCATTTCCGAGGCGAGCAGCAGGAACAGGGTGGGATGATTGTTCGGCAGCACACCGACGTCGATGAGGAAGCGGGTGAAAAAATCATCGCCGCGAAAAAAATCCTTGGCCGCGACCGACCGGCAATACACGCCGGATTCTTCGTAGATGAGATATTGTGGAATGAACGTTTCGACGCGGGCAAAGTGATTGAACAGGAAGATGTCGCCGGCTTCGATCTGGCCCTTGTCGTGGTGCAATTTGAAGTTCAGGCTTAGGACCTTGCTGACCATGCGAAAGGCACGCACCGACCAGAGATAGGTCTTTTCGTCCAGTTCGTAGTCCAGTTCCGCAACGTCGCTCATGCGTGTGCCCCTGGGCAGGAAACCGCTATTCCGGGCGGGGATCACCGTCTGGGACTACGGCGGTGCTTTCGGTGAATTATAGTCCCTGCCTTAACATGGACCGCGCGGCGCCGGAAACGTGCAATGGTCTGCATCGCAACAAAACTGTCCAGGCAGGACATCACCCTGTTCATCAGTAGGCGGAGGTCACATGAAGCACAACAACAAACTGTCTACGCATTGCATACACGGCGGCGAAATGCCGGATGCGCATGGTTCGCCTCAGACGCCGCTTTACCGCAGCACCACCTTCCGCTTCAGCTCGACGGCGGACCTGCTGGACGTGATCGAAGGGCGCAGAACCGGCAGCTTCTACACGCGTTACGGATCGAACCCCACCATCGGGACCGTCGAAGCCAAACTCGCCGGCCTGGAAGGCGCCGAGGCGGCGCTGGCGTTCGCCTCCGGGATGGCGGCCATCTCCGCTCTTTGCCTCGCGGTTGGCCGCCCCGGGATCCTGTGCATCGGCGAGGCTTACGGCGGCACCCTGGAACTGCTCGGCACGCAACTGCCGTTGCTGGGCATCGCCACACATTTCC
>CAYVOU010000158.1:0-5112 GCA_964453295.1 uncultured Gammaproteobacteria bacterium | reverse complement strand
GTGACCGGAAACCGCCATTGCGGGCGGGGCGGCCAGGCGCGAACAGCCGCCGATTGACCGAATCTGCCGACCTTTAACGCGCGCCGCGCCATCCAGACACATTCTTATGGACAAACTGATCATCACCGGTGGGGTCCCGCTCACCGGCGAGATACGCATTTCCGGCGCCAAAAACGCCGCGCTGCCGATCCTGGCCGCGACCCTGCTGACCGACGACAAGATGTTCATCGGCAATATCCCGCACCTGCACGACATCACCACCACCATGGAGCTGCTGGGGCGTATGGGGGTCGAGCTGACCGTGGATGAAAGCATGCGCATCGAGGTCGACGCCTCCACCATCAAGGAGATGTTTGCGCCCTACGAACTGGTCAAGACCATGCGGGCCTCCATCCTGGTGCTGGGGCCGCTGCTGGCCCATCACGGCCGCGCCAACGTCTCGTTGCCCGGTGGCTGCGCCATCGGTTCCCGGCCGGTCAATCTGCATCTGCAGGGGCTCTCGGCGATGGGTGCCGAAATATCGGTGGAGAACGGCTATATCCACGCCGAGGCCAAGCGCCTGAAAGGGGCACGGCTCAGCATGGACATAGTCACGGTGACCGGCACCGAAAACCTGATGATGGCGGCGACGCTGGCCGACGGCGAGACCGTGATCCACAACGCCGCCCGTGAACCGGAGGTGGTCGACTTGGCCAACTGCCTGATCAGCATGGGGGCGAGAATCGAGGGGGCGGGTACCGACACCATCACCATCGAGGGGGTGGAAACCCTGCACGGCACGGAATACGAAATCCTGCCCGATCGCATCGAGACCGGTACTTACCTGGTCGGCGCCGCGATGACCGGCGGCAGGGTAAAGTTGAAGAACACCTGTCCCAGCTTGCTCGACTCGGTGCTGTCCAAGCTCTCGGAGGCGGGTGCGCAGGTGACGGCTGGTGATGACTGGGTGGCACTGGATTGCCGGGGCCAGCCGATCGACGCCGTGGACGTGCACACTTCGCCCTATCCCGGCTTCCCGACCGACATGCAGGCCCAGTTCACGGCTATGAACTGCATCTCGAAGGGAACCGCGACGATTACCGAGAACGTATTCGAGAACCGTTTTATGCATGTGCTGGAGCTGCGCCGTCTGGGGGCCGACGTGCGCCTGGAAGGCAATACCGCCATCACCACGGGCGTGCCGCGGCTGACCGCGGCGCCGGTCATGGCCACCGACCTGCGCGCCTCGGCCTCGCTGGTGCTTGCCGGTCTGGTTGCCGAGGGCGAAACCGAGGTGGAAAGGATTTACCATATCGATCGCGGTTACGAGACGATCGAAGAGAAGCTGAGCCAGCTCGGCGCCCAGATCCGCCGCGTACCGAGCCAGGAAAGCGGCCGCGGGAACCACTAGATATGGCCATGGCGAAAAAGACGGCGGATGGCGAAGCCCTGACCCTGGCAGTCTCCAAGGGGCGCATCCTGACCGAGACCCTGCCGCTGCTGGCCGCGATTGGCGTCGTGCCGACTGAAGACCCCGCCAAGTCCCGGAAACTCATACTGGGTACCAACCGCAAGGACCTGCGCCTGCTGGTGATACGCGCCCAGGATGTCCCGACCTACGTCGAATACGGTGCCGCCGATCTCGGCATAGCCGGCAAGGACGTGCTGATGGAGTATCCGGGCGAGGGCCTGTACGAGCCGGTGGATCTGGGTATCGCGCGTTGCCGGCTGGTGCTGGCCGGGCGCAAGGGCGCGCCCGAAACCAGCGCTCGGACCCGCATCGCGACCAAGTACGTACAAAGTGCCAGGCAGTATTTCGCCGCGCGCGGCGAGCAGGTCGAGATCGTCAAGCTGTACGGATCCATGGAGCTGGCGCCGCTGGTTGGGCTGGCCGATCGCATCGTCGACCTGGTCGACACCGGCAAGACCCTCAAGGCCAACGGCCTGGCGGAACTGTTTACCATTGCCGAGATCAGCTCGAGGCTGGTCGTCAACAAGGCAGCCATGAAAACCAAGCATGCGGCAATCAAAACCCTGATTGCGAAGCTGACTGCGGTGGTGCAGCGCGATCAGCGCGAACGCAGGTGAGGCTTAAACTCTGCTGACACGGAGAGGATCCCGATGACCGCCATCGACGCCATAGCAATACGCCGGCTGCGCAGCAGCGACCCGGATTTCGGCGCGCGCCTGACCGCGCTACTGGAATGGGAGGCGGAGGTGGACGAAGGCGTCCATGAGACCGTGCGCGGGATCATCCGCGACCTGCGCCGCCGCGGCGATGCTGCCCTGATCGATTACACGAATCGCTTCGATCGCCGCAACGTTACCGACGCCACCGCACTGGAGGTCGGGCGTGCCGAGATCGATGCGGCGCTGGCATCGCTGGCGCCCGAGCTGCGGGCCGCGCTCGAATCGGCAGCGGAACGGGTACGGGCCTATCACGAGCGGCAGCGCCAGGAATCGTGGAGCTATACGGAGGCCGACGGTACCCTGCTTGGCCAGAAAATTACCGCCATGGACCGGGTCGGCGTCTACGTCCCCGGCGGGCGCGCCGCTTATCCCTCCTCGGTGCTGATGAACATCATCCCGGCCAAGGTGGCCGGCGTCGATGAAATCATCATGGTGGTGCCGGCACCGGATGGCCGGCTGGAACCGGTGGTGTTGGCGGCGGCCGCGATCGCCGGCGTGGACCGCGTCTTCACGGTGGGCGGCGCCCAGGCCGTTGCCGCCTTGGCCTACGGCACGCAGACCATCCCGCGGGTCGACAAAATCGTCGGCCCGGGCAACATCTGGGTGGCCACCGCCAAGGCCATGGTGTTCGGCGCCGTCGGCATCGACATGATTGCCGGTCCCTCGGAGATCCTCGTCATCTGCGACGGCGGCACCGACCCGGACTGGATCGCCGTCGATCTCTTTTCGCAGGCCGAACACGACGAGCAGGCCCAGTCCATCCTGCTCAGTCCGTCGGACGAGTTTCTGGACCAGGTCGAGGCCAGCATCCGCCGACTGTTGCCGCAACAGCCCCGCGCGGCCATCATCGCCAAGTCCCTGGCCGACCGGGGTGCCCTGATCGCGGTGAAGGACCTCGACGCCGCCGCGGCCGTGGCCAACCGCATCGCCCCGGAACACCTCGAGCTTTCGGTGGCCGATCCGATGGCGTTGGCCGACAAGATCCGGCACGCCGGCGCGATCTTTCTCGGCCGTTTCTCGGCAGAAGCCCTGGGGGACTACTGCGCCGGTCCCAATCACGTGCTGCCGACTTCGCAGACGGCGCGATTTTCCTCGCCGTTGGGCGTCTACGATTTCCAGAAGCGATCCTCGCTGATCATGCCGTCGGCCGAGGGTGCCGCGACCCTGGGACGCACCGCCGCGACCCTGGCGCGCGCCGAAGGCCTGGCGGCGCATGCCGCGTCCGCCGAATACCGGGTCAAGCATTCGGAATGAACCGTCCCCGCATCGCCCGGCAATGGGTCAAGCCGGAAATCCTGGCCCTGAAGGCTTATCACGTCGCCGACGCCGAGGGTCTCGTCAAGCTGGATGCCATGGAGAATCCGTATACCTGGCCCGAACCGCTGCTGGAGGCCTGGCTGCACCGGCTGCGCAGCGCCGCCGTCAACCGCTATCCCGATGGCGATGCCAGGCAGCTCAAGGCCCGGTTGCGCGAGTACATGGACCTGCCGGCGGAGGTCGACCTGCTGCTCGGTAACGGATCGGACGAACTGATCCAGGTGATAGGACTGGCGCTGGCGGGCCCGGACCGGGTGATGCTGGCGCCCGAGCCGACTTTCGTGATGTACCGTGTTGTGGCCGAGGTGCTTGGCTTCCGCTACGTCGGCGTACCGTTGCGTGCGCCCGACTTCGGTCTCGATGTCGATGCCATGCTGGCGGCGATCAAAACGCATTCGCCGGCGGTGGTCTTCATTGCCCGTCCCAACAACCCGACCGGCAACCTTTTCGCGCGCGAGGAACTGGAGGCGGTCATCGGGGCGGCGCCGGGCCTGGTGGTCATCGACGAGGCCTACGCCGCCTTCGCCGGTGAATCCTGGCTGCCGGACCTGGGTGGGCACCCCAAGCTGGTGGTCCTGCAGACCCTGTCCAAGGCGGGCCTGGCCGGTCTGCGTATCGGCATGCTGGCAGGCGACGCCGACTGGTTGTCGGAATTCAACAAGGTGCGCCTCCCGTACAACATCAACGTGCTGTCGCAGCTCAGCGCCGCCTTCATCCTGGAGCACGCCGATCTCATGCGGGAGCAGGCCGCGCAGATCTGCCGCGACCGCACTTGGCTGTTCGACAGGCTCGAAGGGACTGACGGTGTCGAAGTCTGGCCCAGCGCCGCCAACTTTCTGCTATTGCGCGTAGCCTCGGCGCGGGCGGTGTTCGAGGCGATGAAACGCCGCGGGGTGCTGGTGAAGTGCCTGGACGGTGCCCACCCTTTGTTGCGGGACTGTCTGCGGGTCACCGTGGGCACGCCCGGCGAAAACCAGGCTTTTCTAGACGCCCTCGCTGCCAGTCTCTGATCCCTTTACGGCGGCGCGACGCCGGAAACGATGCGTGCCCGTACCTGACGGGACGCTGGACGCCCTCAGCCCTTGTGCAGGAAGTTATTGTGCGGTCGTTCGCTGACCGTGGCGGAAACCCGCTGCGCCTTGCCGCCGCGGATCAGGTCGATTTCGACCGAAGTGCCCGGCCTCAAGCGCGTAATGAGGTTCAGGCCCTGGCGCGCGCTGGTGACCGGCTTGTCGTCGATCGCGGTAATCACGTCGTCCGGTTCAATGCCGGCCTGGTCGGCCGGCCCGTCAATCAGTACCGCCTTGACGAGGGCGCCGCCCTGGCTGCGGACACCCAGGGCACGGGCCAGGGTCGGGCTCAGATCGTAGGTTTCTATTCCCAGCCAGCCCCGCACCACGCTGCCCGACTCGATGATCTGGTCCATCACCGCCCGCGCCATATTGACGGGGATCGCGAAGCCGATTCCCTGCGAACCACCGGTCTCGGATACGATGGCGGTATTGATCCCGACCAGCCGGCCACTGGCGTCGATCAACGCGCCGCCTGAATTTCCCGGATTGATCGCAGCATCGGTCTGTATGAAGTTCTCGAATACGTTCAGCCCGACCCGGTTGCGGCCGGTGG